>NVVM01000022.1 GCA_002402225.1 Alphaproteobacteria bacterium | reverse complement strand
GCCCTTACGCATCATACCGATATCGGCTTTGACATAGGTGCAGACATCTTCCGAATGGCCCCATTTCTCGGCCTCCATAATCAGGCCGCCTGATTTCTTGCGCAGACCATTTTGAATGGCATTGATCTCGGGGTAATTACCCACCATGTCGAAACACATGATCAGTTCATTCAGGTTGCCGGGTACGAAAGTATAAGAGACTTTTTCACCCGTGTTTTTTACATTGCCAAGCCGGTCAAAATTACTGTCGATCATGGCCTTTTGTTTGGCCATAGAGGCATCTTTTTGCACGTCGGTGGATGGTTTCCTTTGGGGGGCGCTCATTTTTTTAACTCCATAGTTTGATCGAATCGGCAAATGTTCCTGCCTGTTCGCGTATTGGCTGCATTTGCCCGGTATTTTCAGCATATTTGAAGCTGACATGGGGGATGTCGACCTGATTTAAGACATCTTGCAGGATAGGCCGTTCCAAAAGAGCCGGATCGCAGAAGCTGGCGGCGGCAAAGATGACGCCTTCTGCATTGGTTTCCCGGACAAGATCGACCAGAAACTGCCCTTTGATATCTTCGTTTGGCTCAAAACAGGACGGCATTTTTACCGATGCTTCGAGGAAGGTATAAGACAGCGCCTGTATGGGGTCGCCGTCCGTGGGGACGGGCTTGGTAAACCAGCGATTGACCAGCATATAATCGTCATCCACCACATAACAGCCTGACATCTCAATGGATTTGATCAGGTTGATCGGGGGCTGTTCACAGAAAGAGCCGGAAATAACAACGCGGCTGTTATCCCGCTTTGGCCGGTCTTCCTGTCTTGCGGCCTCAATATAGTCTGTGATGAGGACATTATGATCTTCAACARGGATCACCATACCGGCCCGATTGATCAGGTAAACTTCTGAAGACGGGGCGAGCCATGGATTGTCTGCTCTAAACTTATAAAGCTCGCGGGTTAACCTGCGATTTTCATTATAGAGTTCAATGGAATTTTTCAAGGCCTCATTGGTCACTTTATTGCCGCTGATTTTTNCCAAATCCTCTTTTAAGACGTTCAGTTCATGAATGTAAAATTCACCGCCAACATCTTTCATGTAATTTTGGGGGACATCGAAATAATGGGCATAAACATCCGGGCGTAATAATTTCCACATTCCCGATAGATTACGGATAACATCACAAATACTCGGGAATAACATGCCATCGACAAAATCGAGCCGGTCAGTGAGCAGAAGTTCAACGGTGGAGCGGGGAATGCGGCAGATATAGCTTTGATAATAAGCATCCCCCTGAATGACTTCCAGCTGATCGCCGCCGCCCAATATACCTAGGGGCAGCATGCCGGCCGCATGGATGATTTCGCGGGGGACATACATGGGCATATAGCCAATGACATGCCGTCCAGGTTCCGCATCTTTCCATTTGCGGGCGGCTGTAAAATCCAGATCATCATAAAGGGCCTGGCAGCGGTTGGTGATTTCTTCTCTCGTAGCCATATCTCAAATCTCCTTACTTTTTGCGTCCTTACTTTTTTCGCCCTTACTTTTTTCGGCTGGCAGGCATCAGGCTTTCAGTAAATTCGGGTGTCCAGGGCTGACCCGCAGCTAATGCCTGGCGCAGGGCGATAAAATCAATCTCACGATCGCGGCCAACAGGTTCATTAAAGGCCCGGAAGCCCGCACGCGCTTCGGTCATCATGTTCAGGGCAAGCCATGCCCGTGAATTTTCTTTATTGGCATTCCAGACATTAATTTTGGGCTTGCGCAATTCTTCCAATGTCTTGGTCATGCARTCSGGGAAGGTGGTGATRAATTTAGAACATATTTCATCAATCTTTTGATCCAGAAGGGACAAGTCAATTTCGCCGGCCTTCAGGGTTTCCTTGCCGCGCGCCAAGGCGTCTCCGCTTTTGGATTCGCCCATAATTATTTTGCCATATTGATCCAGATATTGTTCGGTAACCACAAGCGGGTTGGCAATAAACTCACCATCTATKTTYWGRRYANNRAYAATWKMGCATACAATTCCCATGCGGTAAGCTTTATGGGCTGACCAGGGCTCACACAGGGTGCCGGATACCATGGCCTGTTCGCAGCCGACCATAACCGGTAGGAAATCCGTTGCGCCGCCAATGGGGGCTGAACCATGTTTGGGGCCTGCTTGTCCGAATTTGGCAAGATCATGGGTGATTGAAAAATCGCAGGCCATGCCGATTTCCTGACCGCCGCCGATACGCATGCCATTCACCCGGCAAATCACAGGTTTGTCACAGCCTAAAATTGCGGAAACCATATCATTGAACAGGCGCATATATTGCCGGTATTCCTGAGGGTTTCCGGCATAATATTCCGCATATTCCTTGGTATTTCCGCCGGTGCAGAATGCTTTGTCGCCGGCTCCGGTGAAAACCACGGCCACCACATCACGGGCGTTGCTTGCTTCCCGGAAGGCTAAAATAAGGGATTTGACCATATCTGTTGTATAGGAATTATATTGGGACGGATTATTCAGCGTGATCCAATAATTATAGAGGCCTTCGACAATATTTCCATCAGGTGTTTTGGCAGGGCGTTTCTCAAGGATAACGCCAGAGGTATCAATTTCACTTACTAAATTATGATTTTCCAGATCAACAGATGGCATTGGCTTTAGCTCCTTTGAATTTATTAAATCGTTATGAGCCAGGGTTTTCCTATTTCATAAACGCTATTTATTCTTTGTGCTTTTTTCGTTGAATAACTGAAATTATCTATTTTCAGGAGTTGACGAAGCGGCAAAGACTCATTAAAGTAGTAATTAAGTACCACAATACCGAATTAAAGGTCAAGGCCTGAAATCAAGAATAGTAACAATAGTTTTTTGATGGCCCGCCCCGGGAAGAGAAAATGAAGGAGAAACAGAAGGAGCTTACGCAGCCCCCAGCGGCACCTGAGCGTAATCCAACAACAGGAGCCCCGCGACCTAGCGACCAAGCGGGAGCGCAKCCTTTAGCGGCGCCTGAGCGTAATCTAAAGAAACAGGAGCCCTCGCGACTTAGCGACCAAGYGGGAGCGCAGCCYCTAGCGGCGCCTGAGCGTAATCTAAAGAAACAGGAGCCCTCGCGACTTAGCGACCAAGCGGGAGCGCAGCCTCTAGCGGCGCCTGAGCGTAATCCAAAAACAGGAGCGCAGCCCCTAGAGGCGCCTCTGCGTAATCTAAAAAGAATAAATATCTCATTTCTTGGCAGTGGGTATTTGATTGGTAAAAAACTGTGAAAGTTGAAAAAAGAAGGAATTAATGATGCCACCCAATTCTAAAAACAGATCTGTTTCTTTGGCCATGGTTGGCAGCGGGGGCGCCGGCGTCATGACATCTGGCACCATGCTGCTTGAGGCCGCGACAAAGGCTGGCCTTTATGGTTTGATGACTCGCACCGTTGGCCCGCAAATCCGGGGCGGTGAGGCGGCGGCWTTGCTCAGGCTRGACAGTAGGCCCGTTCATTGCGTAGATGATACATTTGATATCATTGTGGCGGTGGACTGGAAGGGGGCGGAGCGTTTTGCCGCCGAAGTCCCCCTTGGCCCGGGCAGCTTGATTGTCACAGATCCGGCKGCAGGGGATATTCCAGAAATACTTTTGGCTTCGGGCGCACGCGTTGTTGAATTGCCCATTGAGGCGCTCGCGAGTGCCATTGAGGACGGCAGGCCCAACATGGTGATTCTTGGGTTTGTTGCGGCGTTAATTGGGCTTTCGGAAAAACCCATCCATAAAATTATCACCAAGAAACTTGCGAAGAAGGGTAAGGCCGCAGCGGCGACAAGCTGGCAAGCCGTTCAGGCAGGCTATCTTGCGGCAAAAGATGTTGCTTCCCCCGTAAAAGTGTCTTTTATAGAAAGTGATAACGCGGCACGTTGGATGATCAGTGGTAATCAGGCTGCAGGTTTTGGGGCCTTGCGCGGCGGGGTCAGGTTTGTTGCGGCCTATCCCATAACGCCAGCGACAGAAGTATTGGAATGGATGTCGCCCAATCTGCCAAAAATGGGCGGCACATTGGTGCAGGCGGAAGATGAGCTGGCTTCCATCAATATGATCATTGGCGCGTCATTTGGCGGCAAGCCATCCTTGACGGCAACGTCAGGCCCGGGCTTGTCCTTGATGATGGAAGGCATCGGCCTTGCGGTGGCATCGGAAACGCCGGTTGTCGTGGTTAATGTCATGCGCGGCGGCCCATCGACCGGTATCCCGACAAAATCAGAACAGACGGATTTGAATATTGCGGTTTATGGCCTTCACGGGGATGCGCCCCATATTGTCGCGGCGGCGACGTCGGTTGAAGATTGTATTTTCACGACTCAATGGAGCGTATATCTGGCCGAAGCCWTGCAGACGGCGGTCATTATGCTGTCCGATCAGTTCATGGGGCAGGCCAGCGCGGTGATTGACCCCCCGGCAAATATTGCCTTCATGGCCCAGCGCCTTGTGGAAACGATGCCGGCAGAGGATTACAGGCGTTATGCGGTGACGGCCAATGGGGTTTCGCCCATGACCCTGCCGGGAACGCCGCGCGGGCAATATACCGCCGATGGGTTGGAGCATAATCCAAAGGGGCTGYCTTCTACTCTGATGGAGGACCACAGGGATCAGATGGATAAACGTGACCGTAAAATCGCAGAATTTAATTACGGTGATCATTGGGCTGATGTGGAAGGTGAAAAGGATAGCGCATTTGTTATCGTCACCTGGGGATCAACCACAAATGCGGTACGGGAAGGGATAGAGCGCCTGAAAGATCAGGGCATCAATGTCAGGCTTGTCGCGATGCGCCTGCTTTCTCCTGCGGTGCCGGCGCAATTTGATGCGGCGCTTGAGGGCGCGAAACGAATATTGGTTGTTGAACAAAGCCATTCCGGCCAATTTCTGAAGCTTCTCAGGGCAAATTATGACATGCCGGGCGAGGTCAGGTCATTTCGCCGGGCGGGGCCGTTGATCATCAGACCCGGAGAAATTGTGGATACGATTAAAAACTGGAGAGACCAATGAATGAATGTGCGCCCCCAAAGCTTAAAGCCAGTGATTATAAATCCGACTTGAAACCGGTATGGTGTTCAGGCTGCGGGGATTATCATGTGTTGTTATCGGTGACGCAGGCTTTGGCCAAATTGAAATTGGCACCGGAAAATGTCGCTGTTAYATCAGGTATTGGCTGTTCTTCACGCATACCTGCCTATACCAATACCTATGGTTTTCATACCATTCACGGGCGGGGCCTTGCGGTGGCGACCGGCGTTAAAGTGGCGCGGCCTGATCTTACGGTGATCGCGGCGGGCGGTGATGGTGACGGTTTTTCCATTGGCGGCAATCATTTCCTGCATGCCTGCCGGCGCAATGCCAATATGACTTATATTGTCATGGATAATGAAGTTTACGGCATGACCAAGGGTCAACCATCGCCGACCACAGATCCAAGTTGGGATAGCGCCCTGTCACCGGGGGGGACGGGATTGTCGCCCTTTCATCCGCTGGTGATTGCCTTGGCGTCCGGGGCCAATTTTATCGCGCGGACTTTTTCCGGCGATGTCAGGGGAACGGCCAGTATCATTGCAGATGCCATAGAACATCCCGGTTTTTCTTTCATACAGATATTAAGCCCCTGCGTTACTTTCCGGCCAGATCAGAAGGCCTGGAAAAAACGGGTTCACAAGGCGGTGGTTGACGAGACCGATGATCCCGCACGGGCCGCACGAAGGCTGATGTCTGATGACGGTTTTAATATCGGCGTTTTATATCGCGGCCATCGTAAGCCATATGGTTTTTCATGCGGCGCGGAAAAAGGTGATATTGGGGAAATTCAAAAACAATTTGAGGTCTGAACCAAGTGTATTCTGGGGCCTTAATATTATGGAGTGAATAGRATTATGGAAATTTTACAACCRCCAAACTGGCCGCGYCCGAAAGGCTATTCAAAYGGCATWAAARYCARAGGTGAWATGATTTTTGTTGCCGGACAAGTGGGCTGGAACGAAAATGAAGAATTTGAATCCGATGCGATTGAGGATCAAATCAGACAGGCCCTGAAAAATATTCTCGCCATATTGAAAGAAGGCAATGCGGGGCCGGAACATATTGTGCGCATGACATGGTTTGTCACCCATAAACAGGAATATCTTGATAAACAAAAGGAAATTGGCGCGGTTTATCGGGACGTCATGGGCCATGTTTACCCGGTGATGTCATTGATTCAGGTTGCCGGATTGATTGAGCATGGCGCAAAGCTTGAAATTGAAGCCACGGCGGTTGTCTAGCAGGCCTATTTGGCTTTATAGCCATCCGGATTTTGGGACTGCCAGTTCCAGGCGTGGCGTACCATATCGCGCAAGTTCCGGCGGGCTGTCCAGTTAAGCTCTTGTTTGGCAAGGGCGGGGTCTGCGAAACAGGCGGCGATATCACCGCTGCGGCGCGGGGTGATTCTTATTGGGATTTWAATATCATTGACTTCTTCAAATGCCTTGACCATTTCAAGAACACTATAGCCCACGCCAGTCCCAAGGTTATAGGTCACCAGCCCCGGATTAGTGCCAAGCTTCTCCAGGGCCTTTAAATGACCAAGGGCCAGATCAACCACATGGATATAATCCCGCACGCCTGTGCCGTCTTTCGTGGGATAGTCATTGCCAAAAACAGATAGCTCTTTTAATTTGCCAATGGCTACTTGAGAAATGAAAGGCATCAGATTATTGGGAATATCATTCGGGTCTTCGCCGATTAAACCGCTGTCATGGGCGCCCACAGGGTTAAAATAACGCAGCCGCGCAATATTCCACCTTGGGTCCGCAAGGGCCATATCTGCCAGAATATTTTCGATCATGAGTTTGGATGTGCCGTAAGGATTTGTGGTGCCGCCAGTGGGAAAATCTTCGCGGATGGGCAGGCTTKYKGGGTCGCCGTMAACWGTGGCGGATGARCTAMAGACCAGATTGCGCACGTCATATTTATCCATCACCTGAAAAAGCGTCACACTGCCGACCACATTATTCTGATAATAGGTCAGGGGTTGCGCAACAGATTGGCCCACGGCCTTTAATCCGGCAAAATGAATGACGGCATCAAATCTTTCGGCGGAAAATATGCTTTCCAATCCCCTGCGATCCAAAATATCAATTTCATGAAAGAGCAAATTGTTTTTGCCGGTAATATTCTTCACCCGGTGTAGAGATTCGGTGCAGGAATTGGACAGATTATCAATGACCGTCACATCATGCCCTGTCTGTAAAAGCTCAAGCACGGTATGGCTGCCAATATATCCTGAACCGCCTGTAACCARTATTTTCATGAATAGTCCGTTTTTATCTTCTTGTCCTTATACTTAAGGGACAAGTTTTACAGATAAATTAACAAAGAACAAGAATCTTAAATTTTCTAGGGTGACTTAAGACCATATTCCGCCGCCCCGATCGCGCCGCAATATTGGGCATTGGGGGAGAGAATGCAGGTTATATTGGCATTATTTTCTTTTAATTTTCGGGCGAACATATTGACCAGTTCCGGATGGAATTCAAGAACGCCGCCGGAAAAAACAACGATATCCGTGGTAATGGCGGTCATTTCCATCACTCTTTTGACGACGGAACTATAAAGCGCATAAATGATATTTTCGATCCTCTCACCATTCATCAATGTTTTGATGACTTCCTGACCGGAGAATACCGTGCAAAAGCTGTTAAGAGATAATTCCTTGTCATTGTGCCGCGCCAGCTCTGTCATATCCTTTAGCGGAACTTCGAGCCGATGACCCAGCTCCTCGATATATGCGCCGGTGCCCGCCGCGCATTTGCGGTTGATGACAAATTGATCGACTTTATTGTTGCAGGCGGCAATGACTTTAGAATCCTGCCCGCCAATATCAATGATGCTATAGGCCTCTTTCAGGTCACATTGTTTTTGAACGCCGATGAAATGAGCTTTGATTTCGGTCAGGGCACCATGAGCGAAACTGATATATTTGCGGCCATAGCCGGTGGCGATTATTTTATGGCCCTCTTTGATGTCACAGCTGCTATCATTCTGAAAAGGCGAGAGATCCTCTCCGGCGAGCGCGAGGCGCACATGATCCTGCAAGGGAAAGAGGGTCTTTTTTTTGCGTTTTAGCAGAATATTACCCTGCCCATCCAAGGCGACAACCTTGATTTCCGAACTGCCGCAGTCCACCCCCCAATAGATTTCCTCAGTCCCTGCCATCAAATGGTCTCCAGAAAAGCTTCGATCAGGGTGGTTGATTGTTCATCTGAATAACAGCGCAGATCACATAAATCGCCGTCAATGATGATGGTGGGAATGCCTTTATCCTTTAATTTTCGCGGAAGATTGTAAGAGGAATTGCTGTTGTTGGGGCAGGTTCGGGCGGCCATGAAGATAACGCCGTCAATCTTGAAATCCCTGACCATCCTTTCAATATAATCCTCTTTATATTGATCATTGCGGTTGATGAAAATTTTGATATAGGCCCGGGCCATACTGGGCAGAGGGTCTTCCGGGTCAAAATCAGAAAAGATCCAGCTGTTGCAATAGGTTGAGGCAACGACGCAGGCCTTGTTTTCCTTGAAAATATTGGATTGATCCCGCAGCCGTCCCCATACGGGCATACCGTCCCAATAGATGCGTTTATGCTCCTCTGGTACGGCGGCATGATTCTCCTGTATTTTTTCTTTTAGGTCGCGGAGCAAGTCTTTGTAATATTTCACAGCAATTTCGGTGCCGCGCAAGACCACGATCGGGCCCATATAAATCGTGCTGTCGAAAAAAGTCATCGGGCTGGGGGTGGCCTGCGCCAGATTTAAAACATCAGACCAAAGATTTGTCGCCTCCAGAGACAGGGCAACGGTGGTCTTTAATGCCTCCCTATTCATAGGCCGGCCAATGATGGGTTCCAGGAAATGGATTAACGCTTCAAACTGCCGGGCCACATCATCAATATATTCCGGCTTTATCTCCGGCAGGTTCGTGGGCGGGTGAATGCCAAAGATCGGCGCGCTAAATTCCGAGGCATAATATTCGAACCAATGCATCACATCTTTGCATTGATTGGTATTATAGACCAGCACATCGGGGCGGGGAATCTCTTTGATGCCAAAGGCTTTGGTCAGCGGCGTGATCCCCTTCATATAGGCCCCGATATCAGAGGTCAGATAGCTGCATATTTCCGGTGAATAGCCATGGGCATTGGCCACGGGAATTGTCTCCATACAGACCCGTGTCGCGCCCAGCATCGCCCCGTGATTCTCAGGAAAAAATACCTCAAACCCCATGGCGCGAAGTATTTCAGCGGGGCCAACAGATGTACACCAGGCAACTTTTCGCGCGGGGTCTTTAGCGGCCCTGTCCAGATCCAGAAAATATTCTTTCATCACATTGCTCATGATTTTCCGCCTTCCAGTATTTTGTTGATGCCGCGCCGAATAAACACAGAGATCATATTTTTCCGGTAGCCGCGCGGGAAAAAATCCTGCTGATAGGTCACTGTGAAGTCATTTGCTTTTTGGCAAATATCCACAATCATGTCATCATGTGTTTCATAATTTTCGAGTGTTGCATGAAAAACGCCGGGCCGCGTATTCAGGCCGGTCAGGGCCACCGAAATATCCCCATTTCCGCGCCGCAGCACGGCAACGCCCAATGCAGGAAAGTCCAGGGCATTGCGGATGGTCAGTTTTTCATAATGACTGGCAGAATTTTCAGGAATTTCCACTTTAATATGGGTGATAATTTCGCCGCGCATAAGGCTTTTGCTTTCCATGCCGTCATTTAAGTAAAGATCCGCCAGTTTGATCTCTCGCGGCCCCGCCGGGCCAATGATATCAAGGGTTGAGCCCTGTAATAATAATATGGGCGCGGTATCTGAAACAAAACGGGCCTGACACAGAATGTCATCGCCGCGCTTTACGCTCTTGACAAGATGACAGATATTGCCGTCGGCTTTGAAACAGGGGCTATGGCTTTGCCGGTTAAGGCGGCTCTGATTGATATAGCTGCAGCGATTCTCAACCATTATATTGCCGCCGATGGTGGCCCGGTTACGAATTTGCGGGCTGGCCACTTTACGGGCGGCCCCGCCCAAGCTGGGCAGATGTTCCTGAATATGATTGTTTTTGCTGAGGTCACTAAGCGAGGTCAGGGCCCCGATAATAATATGATTGCCGCGCTTTTCTATAGTATTTAACGCGGGAAGACCTGTCAGGCTGATCACAATATCTGGCGATAAGATTTCAGATTTCAGATGGAGCATAATATCAGTTCCGCCCGCAGAAAAGACAAAATGGCGACCCTCATGCTGGCATTCCTGAACCAGATTATAGAGCTGCTCAATGGTTTTAGGCCGGGAAAAATCAAATTCTTTATCAAGAGCGGTCATTTTGCGGCCTCTTGATCTTTTGCTTTGGCAAGGGCGGCCAGCACGCGGTCAGGGCGCATGGGCAATTGGGCGAGGCGGATACCGACCGCATCATAAACCGCATTGGCAATGGCCGGAATGACGGGGGCCAGAATTCCTTCGCCGGCCTCTTTTGCCCCGAACGGCCCTTCACTGTCATCACTATAGGCGGGGACAATATCAACTTCGGGCTGTTCAAACGCCGAGGGGATTTTATAATCCAGAAATGAGGGGTTTTGCGTCGCGCCATTATCATAGACCATTTCCTCCATCAGGGCCTGACCCAGCCCCATATGAATGCAGCCTTCGATCTGGCCCCTGACCGCAAGCGGGTTTAAGGGAAAGCCACAATCATGGGCGCAGGTCGCCTTATCGACTTTGATAAAGCCGGTTTCAGGATCCACGGTAACTTCGACAATGAAGGCGGTAAAGCTGTAGCTTGGGCTGAGACCCGCGCCGGCCCCTTTAAACTTGCCGCCCAGTTTCGGCGCGCGGTATGTGCCGCTGGTTTGCAGAATGCCGCCAAATTCAAGCGCCTTTGCCACGGCGTCAAGATAGGTCACGCTGGCGTTATGCTGTTCTGACCGGATCAGGCCGTCTTCAATGATAAAACCATCGGCATAATCCGGATTTGGCCCGAGAAATCCCTGCTCAAAATCGGGCTTGCGCCCGCCCTGACGGAAAAAATTATCGGGGGCGTCCGGCCTGTCATATTTTGGCGGAATCATTTCGAGCAATTCACAGGCCGCCTCAATGAGAATGCGCCGCATTCGAATGGCCGCATTGCGGCTGGCATTGCCCGCCATGAAGGTCACGCGGGAACTATAGCTGCCAAGATCGACGGGGGTGGTTCTGGTATCGGCGCTGATGATCTTGATATTTTCCAAAGGCTGGCCCAGTACTTCGGCGGCCATCTGGGCCAGCATGGTATCGCTGCCTTGTCCAATGTCTGCCGCGCCGGAATAGACCGTCACGCCGCCGTCATAATCTATGGTCATACGCACGGTAGAGGCGGGAAGCTTGTTCCAGTGAATGGGCAAGGCGCTGCCGGATATGAAAAAACCACACGCCACGCCAATGCCCTTGCCAAACGGCAGTTTACCATGTTTTTCTTTCCATCTGGTGCGTTTAATGGATTCTGTTAATCCCTTACGCAAACCAACGGATGTGACGCGGAATTCATTGGTGGTGAGGGTATTTTCCTTATGAATCATGTTAAGGCGGGTATCTGCCGGATCAAGATCCAGTTCTGCGCAGGCCATATCCAGCAAGACTTCACTGGCAAAGCGCGGGTTAACGCCGCCGTGGCCGCGCATGGCTCCGCACATGGGTTTGTTGGTATATAAACGCTGCACATGAAAGCGGAAATTKGGCASTTTRTATGGCCCCTGCAACARTACSCCGTTGTAATARGTGGTGACAATGCCRAARCTGCCRTARGCSCCGCCRTCAATCAAGGTATCMAGSYCAAKGGCSGTGATGCCCTTKTCKYKGCTGWAKCCCAGCKTCATGGTCAGRTCRGTTTGRTGTCGTCCRTGRTGGCTGAAGAAGACTTCTTCGCGGYYGAATTTMAWYTTTACATTGCGNCCCNRRATCAAGGGCGAATTTSGCRGCRATCATTTCATGGGGGAAGGGRTCRCTYTTGCCGCCAAASCCGCCGCCCAGATGRGGYTTKATMAYRCGRATRYKATGYTCKGGWATYTCCAGAACYTCCGCCATGGCCATATGCAGATAATGGGGCACCTGCGTTGCGGAATATACCGTAATATTGCCGTTGTTATCTATGCCAACCTGCGTGGCATGTGGTTCGGTAAAACCATGATTGATCGAGGCAAAACGAAAGCGTTTTTTAACCACCACATCGGCATCTGMAAARCCTTGATCCAGATCGCCAAACTCCTGCAATATTTCTTTATGCAGGTTATTTTTCTTGTTTAATTCGGGGTGCAGGGGCTGGTCTGTGGGCTTCAAGGCCTCTTTACTGTTAAAGACGCCGTCGGTTATTTCATAGTCAACCTTGATCAGCCGCAGGGCGCGCGTGGCGATTTCAGCGGTTTCAGCCGCCACGGCCGCCACAGGCTCGCCCATATAACGCACCCTGTCACGGGCAATGGCGGGCTCGTCCTTGCTGATGCTTAATACTCCAAAGCTATTCTTGAAATCTGCGCCCGTTAAAACGCCCTTAACGCCGCTTAGGGCCAATGCCGCCGAGCTGTCCACAGACAGAATATTCGCACTGGCGCAGGGCGAGCGCAGAATTTTTATGATCAGGGAATTATGCAGCCGAATATCATCGGTATAAAGTGCCTGTCCCATCACTTTCGCGCGGGAATCAATGAGCGGAACCGGTTTGCCAATGACTTTGTAGCCTTTACCCGGATAACCGTTGGCCCCATTTGCCATTTTATGATCCATCATGGGCCGCCTCTCTCATTTTTGAAGCGGCAAGATGCATGGCTTTTTCGATGCTGTTATAGCCCGTGCAGCGGCAGACGGTGGCGGATATGCATTCCTTGACTTCGTCGTCGCCGGGATTGTTGTTTTTTGCCAACATATGAACGCCGTTAATAACCATGGCGGGCGTGCAAAAACCACATTGAATTGCGCCCATCTCTATCATCGCCTCTTGCACGGGATGAAGCTCATTACCCTTTGCGATGCCTTCGATGGTGGTGATGGCGGTGCCTTCGGCCTCCATGGCCGGCAGGAGGCAGGACAGCATGGGCTTGCCGTCAATCATAACGCTGCAACAGCCGCATGCGCCTTTATCACAGCCATTCTTTGTGCCGGTTAAATTCAGCTCTTCGCGCAAGAAATCCAATAATGTCATGGACGGTGAAACCGCCTTGGTATGTTGCCGTCCATTTATGATTAATTTCAGTAGCTTCATTGTCATCCTTTACAAAGATAAAAGCCCACAGCTTTTCCCGCCGTCCACATGTAAAATCTGCCCGTTGATAAAATCACCATCACCAGAGGACAGAAAAGCAACGGCGGCGGCAATATCATCAACCGAACCCATTTTCCCTGTTGGCTGCATGCGCAGCAATCTGGCGAGCGCCTCTTCAGGCATATTCTTCGTCATGGGTGTTTCGATCAGGCCGGGGGCAACCGCATTGACATTAATTTGGAATCTGGCAAGTTCTAGCGCCAAAGTACGGGTTAAGCTGACCAGACCGCCTTTGCTGGCGGAATAATTAGCCTGCCCGATATTGCCAAGCCACGAGCGGGAAACAATATTGACGATCTTGCCGCTATTTTGGGCCTTCATGATATCAAAGACCGCCTGACAACAGAGGAATGGCCCTTTCAAATTCACATCCATGACCTTGTCCCAGTCATCTTCACTGAGACGGCTCAGAAAACCATCGCGAATAATGCCCGCATTATTGACCAGAATATCTATGCTACCAAAAGCATCTTTGGCTTGTTTCACCATGCTTAGAACTTGGTCTTTTCTGGAGATGTCCGCTGCGATTGCCAATGATTCAGTGCCAAGTTCATGGGCAAGGCTTTCGAGGCAATCCGCATTAATATCCACGAGGACAATTTTTGCCCCCTCCCGGGTGAGCCGCCTGCTGATGGCCGCGCCGATGCCTTGCCCGGCCCCGGTGATGATGGCAACTTTATTCTGAAGGCGGTTTGGCATGGCTTATTCCCCCGTAAATTCTGGTTTGAAACCTTCGACCACACTGCTGAGGCCATGGGCGGCATCGCGGGTGGAAAAAATTTCTTTCAATCCGGAAAGTTCAAGTTTCAGGCCATTCTCAAGGCTCATTCCTGCGCCGTCATCTATAAGTTTCATGGCGGCGGCAAGGGCGATGGGGGCCTTGCGGGACAAGACCTTAGAAAAAGGGTGGTCGGCGGTGAATGTGCCGTCAAAATCGGCAAATAAAGCCTCAATCTCGCTTTGATCAATTTTGCCGGCCTGTTTTTTATCAAGGGAGATGTCGGCCAAATCATGGTAGTCATAAAGCGGTGCAATCACTTGATCAAGCAAGCCATATTGGCTGGCTTTCTCAGTATCCAGAAACTGCCCTGTGGCTATCAGAAATTTTGCCATGCCTTTGCCGATCAACCGGCTTGTCCGCTGGGTGCCGCCAAGGCCGGGATATATGCCAATGCCGGTCTCCGGAAAGGCCATAACAGTGTTCTTTGTTCCAATGCGATAATTACAGGCGAGGGCCAGTTCCAATCCGCCGCCCAATGTCAAACCATCAACAAAGGCGCAGGTATCTTTTTGGGAATTTTGGATTTTATTCAAAACTTCCTGACCAAATTCGGTGAAACTCTGAATGCGTTCCAAGTCATTTGACGCGATGCCGTCAAGAAAGAATTTAATGTCTGCGCCCGCGACAAAGGCCTTGCCCTGTCCCAAAATAAATAGGCGTTTGAGGGCCGGGTCTTGATCGAGTTTGGAAAAACAGTCATCCAGTTGGCTGACCACAAGTTCGCCAAGGGCGTTCATCCGATCCGGCAGGTTAAAGATAATAAATCCTGTGTCACCCCGGGTTTCTGCGCGCACCCATTCCAGCGTAACCGCATCTGTCCCGCCGAAGGCAAATCTGGGTAACGGCATGTGCCAAACGGAGAATAAATCCTTTACCATCACGGCGACTTTATCAACACCAATTTTATTCATCAGCTCGAATGGCCCCATAGGCCAGCGCAGCCCCGCGCGGGTACCAAGGTCATTGGAGGTGGCATCCACCACGCCTTCACTGACCATTTGGGCCGCAATACCAAGGGCAGAGGCCAGCAGGCGGGAGGTGACCCTCTCTTCATCATTGGCCCCATTGTTGAGGATCGTTGTGTCCGTTTCATCCCAAAGGTTACCCGATTGCACTTGTGAAATGAGTATTTGGGCCGGTTTGTAAAAATCCCCAAGCTTTGAGGCCAGACCATCGGCGGCATGCATGGCGATGGGAACGCCTGTGGCATTCATCAGGGCGAAAGGCCCCATGCCGATGCCAAAGACTTTACGGGCAACGTCATCAATAAATTTAATGCTGCCGCAGCCTTCTTCCAGCAACCGGGCGGCCTCATTGAGCCAGGGCACAAAGAAGCGATTAATGGCAAAGCCCGGGGCATCCTTGACGATGATGGGGATTTTACCGTGGTAGCTATAGAAATTTACCAGATCGGTAACAAGTGCCTCATCGGTTTTGGGGCCGGGAATTATTTCCACCAGTTTATTTTTTGCCGCATGATAAAAGTAATGAACCCCGATAATACGTTCCGGATGCGCCGCGCCCTTTGCAATATCTTTGATCAGAAAAGATGACGTATTGGACGCAAGGATGCAATCAGGGCGCAGGATGGCCTCAAGGGCGCTAAATAAATTCTGTTTTGCGGTTAAATCTTCAAAAATGGCCTCGACCACCAGATCCGCATCCTTGAGCGCCGATTGATCAGTGGTGCAGGTCAGGTTTGACATGATTTTATCAAATTGCTCTTCGCTGATAATCCGGCGTTTCAGGGCCTCTTTCAACGAGTCAATGATCGTATTTTGGCCGCGTTTTATGCTGTCTTCCGATTGATCCAGAAGGGTCACGGACAGGTTTTTCATCAGAAAATGCTGGGCAATGGCCGCCCCCATAGTTCCGGCGCCAACCACGCCTATGGCTTTAATTCTATTCATTTTGGACTTTCAGTGGTTTTGATGAGATTATAGATGATCGGGATCAGGGTTACCTCGACCCCGTATTGTTCGGCATAATGGTTTAATTTTCCGCACATATATTCATTTTCAGTGACCTTGTTATTCTCGATGTCAATTAATATTGATGGCTTGTGATTACCGCCTTTCTCAAGATAACTGAGGGCATCCTCCAGGAAATCATCCGTGATGTGGATATTCATGGCCTGAGCGATGCGGATGCCTTCGCCGACAATCTGGGCCACCATTTTTCGCATATACGCGCGGCGCATGACATTGCTCATGGTTTTGCGGGTGAGGGCGCACAGGCTGCCAAGGGATGAATTGAGCAGAGCTTTTTTAAAGACTTCAGTCCGGTAATCCGCGCGCACTTCAAGGTCCAGCCCGCTGTTGGTGAAATCAGCGGCGATTTGATGGATGAGGGCCGCGTCAATATCCGGCATCAAAGATAAATAATGCCGCATGGCAAAGCTGACCCGCACCATATTCTCGGATGTTTTGCCGCAGCCCATATTTACCGACATGCGAAGGGTATGCCCGGGACCAAAGATGTCGCTGATTTGATGTTCGGTATCCAGACCATTCTGGCAAGATAAGAAGATGATGTCTTCCCGGTAGTTCATTGTTTTTATTTCTTTTAACAGGGCCAATGAATCTGCGCTTTTCGTGCAGATCAGGATTACTTTCATACCTGTATCAAGAAAATCCTGCAGATGGGAATAAAGGTCTGTTACCTGCGCTGTGGCCGTAAGTTCACCTTCGATGCCCAAGGGGTGTCCGCGCAGGGCAATGGCAACATTTGGGTTGCGGTATAAAACAGAAATCCGGTGCCCGGCCTGCAGAAGATGGGCGCCGAAAACGCGGCCAACGGGACCAAATCCAATGATGCCATAATGGGTTTTCATGGGCTACTCCAATTCAATTACAAAGGCATCTGGCGGAAGATTGTCATAATCTTCCGCCTGCATGGCATCGATATAAGGCTTGTATTTTTCTTCTATCCGCCGGGGAATAAGTTTAAAGGACGGGGTTAATTCATTCTCTTCCAGCGTTAATTCCCGCTGTATTACCAATGCCTTGCCGATACGTTCAAAACCGGTTAATTGATAGTTATTGATCTCTTCCACGCAACTGGACAAGCAGTGTGACAGGCTCTGACAATCGCCGGGGAATTTACACACCGGATCATCCATCTGGTTGCGCAGGCTGGCCGCCATCAATTCTGAATTCGGGAATATGAGCATGAAGGGATTTTTCTGCCCGGAGCCAAAAACATAGGCATATTTAACAAATTTACAGCGCCGGCAGACATTTTCCTCAATATTGGCGGGAAATAACTTCTCGCCGTTACTCAGTTTAAACATTCTTTCCTTGCGGGAGATTATCTTAACCCCGTCTGGCGTAATGTCGCCAATATCGCCGGTGTGGAACCAGCCGCCCTTGGTGAGGGCTTTCTGGGTGGCTGTGTCGTTATGGAAATAACCGCTCATGACATTTGCGCCGCGCACAAGAAGCTCGTTATCCGCGCCAAGGGTAAGTTCAACGCCCGGAATGGGAAAGCCGACAATGCCCGGAATYCGRTCCATGCTRAAATCGGTYAAGSTGCAGCAGGGCGATGTTTCRGTCAGYCCCCATGCCTCGAGGACAGGGATATTTTTTTTGCGAAAAACGTCAGAGGTGCTGAGCGGCAAGGGGGCCGCAGCGGTGAAGATAAATTTCAGATCGTCATGGAAGAAATTTTTTTCGGCTTTTTCAGATGTGAGAATCTTGCCGATAATAGCCTGATAGATCACAGGAACACTGAAATAGACATGGGGTTTGATCTTGGAAAAATTTTCAAGCAATCGGTCGATATCCTTGCCAAAGCTGTCATCAATGGCAAGGCAACCGCCAGAATGAAGCGCAAAAAACCGTTCAAACAGGCCACCAAAACTATGGTGCCATGGCAGATAGCATAGAAACCGCATTTTGGGCTCGGGCTGCCATAATAATTCCAATGCCTTTTGCTGGCTCATGATATTATTATGATGAAGCTGGACACCCTTGGGAAAGCCGCTGGTGCCAGATGTATACATGATCATAGCCAATTGGGACGGGGCGACATTCTGAAAAATTTTCTCTATATTATCAACTATTTGCGGGCTTGTTTTATGGGCAATGGCGTCATCAAAGAAGGTAAGCTCTTTGATGGCGTCATTGCCGCCTTCTGTCTTTGGAGATAACAGAAGTAATCTTTCAGGCAGGCAGTCCGCCTTTAAGGAAGCTATTTTTTGCGGGTCGTCACTGACCAGCATGGCRCCTTCGGAAAATTTGATCAGCTCTTCCATTAAGGCCGCCGGATATTTGGCGAAAATTGGCACGCTCACCAGTCCGCAGCTCATGACAGCCATTTCAGTCACCAGCCTGCGGTATGTATTGCCCGCAATGAATATAACCCGGCTCAGCTTGTCATCTTCGGGGTCAAGGCCGCTGCGGAGCAAATGGTCGGAAAGAGAAATTATATCCCGGGTTAATTCAGACCATGACCAATATTTATAGTCACCGGAACGGCGTTCTGCGAAAGCTGGTGATGATCCATAGGCATCCCTGTTGTTAAGAAACATAACCCCGACATTGGGCGTGAATTCTCCGAGCTCAATATCAGATTTTAAAATGTTCATAACCAATACTTTCTATTTCTGCGCTGCTTTCTCTTATTGGGGCTTAAATATTTTTCCACAGGGGCGGCTTTTTCGCGAGAAAAGCATTGATACCTTCGGCGGCATCATGGCTGTTCATCAATTCATTCAGGTATAGCCGTTCAAGGTCACAGATATGCTGACGGTAGTGGGTGTTTATGCTCATCCGTACGGCCCGATTGGCAAATCGCAAACTGCTGGCACTATGGGGAAGGATATTCTGCTCGAGATATTCATCAATAAACTGATCTAATTCGCCGCCCTTGGCGATGTGATTAATAAGGCCGGCATCCTGCATTTCCTGCGCGGTAACTTTGGCACCCGACAGCAGCATATGYRMCGCCRTGACGCCATTGSCGAGRAARGGMARCARGGCKGCGGCYACSGGMGGRAAGACKCCRAGCTGKATTTCCGGCACCGCATATTTTGATTTCTCATCCGCAAATATCATTCCGCAGGCAATGGCCAGCTCAAAACCGCCGCCAAGACACAGGCCGGATACTTTCGCCAAAGTCGGAACGGGGTGGGACAAAATATCGCCGATCATCAAATGAAAGCCGGGCAGCATGTCATCCACCATTTCGGCAGTATGTTCTTCAACGCTTGCCCCAAAACTGAAATGATTTCCGGCCCCGGTAAAAATTATAATTTTCCGGTTCGGGTTATTCAGATCATCTTTCAGAAAATTTCTAATTTCCGCCATCATGGCTTTGGTCAGGATATTCGCCGGCGGCTCAATGAGGGCTATTTCAATAACCTGACGGTCATATTTTTCAATTATTTCAAGAGTTTGATAGGTCATTTTCATTATTCCTGATCTGGAACCATAATGGCGCGGCGGCTCAATTTATGGGCATTGGCCAGTGTGATAACGTCGTTTAATTGGGATAATGGATATTCAACTATATTATCCAGCAGGTTGATACTGCCATCCAAAACACCATCGACGACCGCCGGGTAGTATTTTGGACTACAGCCCCAATTGCCAAATATATCAGCGTCAAAGGCCATGATATTGCTCAGACGCAATTCCAGTTTGTCCATTGTAAAGCCGATAATACCCAGAGTTCCGGCAAAATTTAATAAAGAAAAAGCCACATTCTGCCCCGCTGCTGACCCGCTGGTTTCATATATCTTCCATTGATATTTGGGCAGCTTATGTTCCTTAACCAGCGCGCGGATATGGCTTTTAATATCGCGGCTGTCCATGCCTGCGGTGCAGAGGCCAAAATCAGCGCCCTGTTGTTTGGCGGTTTTGATTTTTGTCTCGTCAATATCCAGTGCAATGACGGTCGCGCCCCTGTTATGGGCATGCTGCGCCATATATAATCCAACGCCGCCAGTGCCAATGACGATAGCCAAATCATCTTTCTTTAAGCCGCTGCGGATCATGGATTGATAGGGGGTCGTGATGGCATCGGCGATGACAGACATATCCTGCAGTTTGAAATCCCCAAGATTATCAGGTATCTGACACAGAAAGCGGGCAGGGACTTTGATATGGCTGGCAAAGCCGCCATTAAAGTCATTGCCCGGCATTAATTGATGTTGGCAGATATTGTCACGCCCTGCCTTGCACAGCACACATTCCCCGCAAGGCAGAACCGCTGGAATGATGATTTTTTTGCCTAGAAGATTTTGATGTTTTTTTCCGGCAAATTCCACTGTGCCGCTAATCTCATGGCCAAGGATCAAGGGCAGATCATGCTTGGTGCCTACCGCGCCGGATATAAATCCCAAGTCCGTATGGCAAAGGCCGCATCCCGCGACTTTTACGACCACATCCTCATCGGAAATATCATCGATAAGAAAGCCGCGTTTTTCCAGCGGCTTGCCTTTGCTTACAAAAAACATTCCCCATGCTTCTATTGGCGACATATCTTTCTCCTTGGGCGGGCTGTTTCGTTAAATATCCTTATTTTTGTCTGTAAAATTAATTAACCGGCCATTCGGTATGTTAATAAAAAATGCAGGTTTTAGCAATGAAAAATTTTCTATAAAATAAAAAAATTAAGTAATTGCAGTATTTTAATTAACATAATTAATGTATTAAATTAATAGAGTGATGTATTTTAATTGACCAATTATAAGGTATGCATCAAGATTTAAGTATGATGTAAGTCAATTATTGGAAGAGGCTTATTTAAGATGTTAAGGGAAAATGATAAGGGGTATAATCCTCAAAAACTGAGGCTTATTCATCGAAATATACGATAAATTATTGTTGTTAGAAGCTGATTCTATAGTTCTTTGAATCTCGTAGGGGATTTATTCCCCGCCCCTTGATGCGAGATTGGGGGGGTGCGAGATTGAAGGAGTGAAGCGACGACTAGTGACCGACGGGAGCGCAGCCTCTAGCGGCGCTTGAGCGGAATTCAAAGAGGATAAATACCCCGCTAGCTTGGCAGCGGGGATGTTTATTTAAAAAGATTGCCCTAATGAGAAATGCAGGGATTGCTCATTACGATCTGTCATACCAAATCCTAAATATATTGGCCCGATGGGACTGTCTATGCCAAGAAAGACGCTGCCGGCAAAAATCAAGGACCGAAAATTCACATCATTTTTATTATTCCAAACGTTGCCCGCTTCGAGTGATGCGCCGATATAAATGGGTAAATCAATAACATTAAGCTGTTCTTTTGTTAACTGTCTGTGATAACGGATTGCTCCATAACCAAGGAAGGCACCGGTGAGCTGTTCCTTCGCAAGACCAGACATGAATTGAAACCCCCCCATTGAAAAGGCAGAAGGGACTTGGCCGTCGCGACTGAAGGTTGCCCCTGCCGCAAAGGCAAAATCCAATGTGTTTTTACCAAAACTTTTGACATATCGTCCCCCGGCTTGAAAAAGATTAAATTCATTATTTCCACCAAGAATTTTTCGGGCGCCGTAATAGGTCATGGATACCCTAAGCCCGTCCTTGGGGAAGCTAATACGGTCAAATGTATCGACGTTTAATTGAGCAATTATGGCCGAAGAGACGAATCTTTCTCCGCTAAAGAATGAAAAGCTTCCATCATTTTCACGAACTTTAATCCATTGCCGGCTCATCCCGGCTTTAATTTCGCCCCATGTGCCCAGTAACAAACCGCCAAAGGCACTAAAATCGATGGCAGAAATGCGTAATTCCTCTGTGATTGYGCCATCTTCAAAGACTGAACTATTTCTCGCCCCGATGGAAGCCTTTCCTGAAATGAACAGGTTAGAGACGATGTTAAGCGGTTGATAATATTCTCCGGCGAGTAATAATTTTTCCCCTGTTTCTGCGTCAAACCGCAGTTCAGCGCCAAGGTCATTCACCTCAGTCATTGTCAGGCTGGACAGCAGGCTATAGCTGCTATCGCCTTTTAGATTATCGGATAATAACAGGCCGAAACGAATATGATTCTTGCCAATGGAGCTTGCCGTAGCTTTAATCAAAACACCTGTTTTCCCATCCTCGGTAATGAGGTCATAGGAAATGCGTTCAAATGCCTCCAGACCATATACTTTTGCTATTTTTTTATTAAGCTCTTCAGGYGATAGCGGCAACCCCGTTTTAATTTCCAGATGCCGCAATATCATTTGATCGGGTAAACCGGTATCATTTTCGATACGGACAAATTCTATGATAAGGGGCAATTTATTTGTAACCAATTGTATATTGTTCGTATTGGCAYATTGGCTTAATTCTGCTTTAAATTTGCTGGCGGCTAGGGCACCTTTTGGAATAGCCTCGGTTATCTTCATAAAGTCGCCATTTGTGAAATTGGCCAAATCCGGGCGGATAATAATATGATCAAGGTCTGATTTTTTCAGAGCGTTTATTTGGCGCAAAGAATTATTATGGCCCAGAAGGCGGATTAACTGGTCTGTTACGCTCAAGACAGATGTTATGTTCTCCTTTGTCAGGAGAGGGCTGCCCACATCAACCACAATGATAAAATCTGCCCCCATATTCCGGACTATATCAATAGGCACATTGTTGGCCAGACTGCCATCGACCAGCAGACGTCCATCCAGTTCTACCGGCGGCATCAGAGCCGGAATTGACATGCTGGCAAACAGGGCAAGGCCCAGATCGCCTTTTTTTAATATGGCGGCCTTGCCCGTTTCTATATCTGTTGCGATGGCCCGAAATCGAATGGGCAGATCGTCAAAATTTTTGATATTTTGAACCGGATAAGTTCGTTGTTTTAACTGTAGCAAAAGTTTCTGACCTTTAATCAACCCCTTTGGGAAAATGATTTTTCCATCTTTAAAGCCGAGTTTGAAATCCATGAGCCGGTCATCGTCAGTTCTTTTGTGGCGAAATTGCATATCCTTGCGCTCTGTGCGATCGTCAAATATATTTTGCCAGTCAATGTCATGGACAATTTGCTCAATTTCAATGGCCGTATAACCAGAGGCATAAAGACCGCCCACGACAGCCCCCATGCTGGTGCCAGCGATCATATCTATGGCAATATCCAGCTCTTCCAAAATTTTTAACACCCCGATATGGGCCGCGCCCCGCGCGCCGCCGCCGCTTAAGACAAGGCCTATTTTGAGCTTAAGGTTTTTCTGTGGGAGGCCTTTTTCCATGGTTTTTTCGGCAAAGACATGGGGAGAATACAGGAGAATTAATATGGTTAACAACAGGTATGGGCCGCGCATTAATGAATGCGGTTTATGATGTGATGCAGGATATGAGTTATCATTCATTTTATATTCAGATTCTTATGTTAATTATTACGAAAGCTCAATGATTGATGGAATTCAAGGTTTAATTTAACATTTTTTGAATCAAAATCTTCCATTTTTTAATTGCTCATAAAATATTAGGGATTATAAAAGCTTAAATCGTAAAAATAACGATGGTAACTTTTAAACAGGCGGATGAATAAATGAAAGTATGGCGTAAGTTTAGCGTAGCATTTTTAGGGGCATCACTTTTCTTCGGGGTGGCTCAACAGGCTTTGGCTTTTGAGCAATCTGATCATATTGTAATTGCCGATAGAATGGTTATCCTAGAGCAATATGAAGACGCTAAAAAAATATATCGGAAGATCATAAACTCATCCAAGCCCTCGGTTACGGTCGCTTATGCCCATTATAAACTTGGCACGATGTATAAAAGACAGAATGATCCGGATAAGGCCAAAGAAGAATATAASAAAGGCCTGTATAGCTTAAAGAAATCCGGTCAAAGTAATCATCAGATAGCCAGACATCTTTCCCAAGCCTTAAAGGTTTTTGATTGATCATTTTTTACTTATGCGAATTTTTCCGGATTTCTAGGTTGGAAATATCTCTAATAGCCCCCTTGTCGGCGGATGATGCCATCAGGGCGTAGGCCTGCAAGGCTTTTGATATTTTTCGGGGGCGGGGAGTTGTTGGTTTCCAGCCATTTTCGCCCTTGGCATTCATGAGTTTTCGGCGTCTTGCAAGTTCCTGATCGGAAATGTCGATACGGATGACCCTGCGGGGAATATCAATGTCAATCACATCACCACTTTCAACCAATGCAATCGCCCCGCCGGAAGCCGCCTCTGGGGAGACATGACCAATGCTTAAGCCCGATGTGCCGCCGGAAAAACGCCCGTCCGTGACCAACGCACATTTACTGCCCAGCCCCATGGCTTTTAAGTATGATGTGGGATAGAGCATTTCCTGCATGCCGGGGCCGCCTTTAGGGCCTTCATAACGAATGATGACGACGTCTCCGGCTTGTACCTTGCCGGTTGTGATGCCTTTAACGGCATCCTCCTGACTTTCGTACAGGCGGGCGGGGCCGGTGAAGGTTAAATTATCATCGTCCACACCAGCGGTTTTAACAATGCAGCCATCAAGGGCGATATTACCCTGCAGAACGGCCAACCCGCCGTCTTGGCTATAGGCGTTTTCCACGGAACGAATGCAGCCGCCTTTTCGGTCAAGGTCAAGGGTCGTATAGCGGCGGTTTTGAGAGAAGGCTTCGGTGGTTCTAACGCCGCCCGGCGCGGCCCTGAAATAGGTCAGTATGTCATCATCTGTCGTGCGGGTAATATCATATTTCTGAATGAGTTCCGCGATGCTGTTGCCACTGACAGTGCCGCAGTCGCGGTGGAGAAGGCCGCCTTTTTCCAATTCCCCCAGAATGCTCATGATGCCGCCCGCCCGGTGCGCATCTTCCATATGATATTCCTGAGTGGCCGGGGCCAGTTTGCAGATATTGGGCACTGTTTTCGATAGCCGGTCAATATCATTCATGGTGAAGTCAACTTCCGCCTCCTGCGCTGCGGCGAGTAAGTGAAGCACTGTGTTGGTTGAACCGCCCATGGCAATATCAAGTGTTATGGCATTTTCGAAGGCTTTGAAGCTTGCAATGGACCTTGGCAGAACAGAATTGTCATCATCTTCGTAATAGGCTTTGGTGTTTTTGGTGAYGGTTCTTGCGGCTTTCAGAAACAGCTCTTTTCTGTCGGCGTGGGTGGCGAGCAACGTGCCATTGCCGGGCAAAGACAGCCCCAAAACCTCTGTCAGGCAATTCATGCTGTTGGCGGTAAACATGCCGGAACATGACCCGCAAGTGGGGCAGGCCTCGCGCTCGACCTCTTCAACAATCTCATCACTTACCGTTGGGTCAACGCCCATGATAATGGCATCCACAAGATCCAGTTTATGATTTATGCTGCTTGTCTTGCCGGCTTCCATGGGCCCGCCAGAGACAAAAACTGCGGGAATATTCAACCGGAGCGCCGCCATTAACATGCCGGGGGTGATTTTGTCACAGTTGGAAATGCAGATTATGGCGTCCGCGCAATGGGCCTCGACCATATATTCTACGCTATCGGCGATAATTTCACGGCTGGGCAGAGAGTAAAGCATGCCATCATGGCCCATGGCAATCCCGTCATCCACGGCTATGGTATTGAATTCCTTGGCAATGCCGCCATGTTTTTCAATTTCCCGCGCGACCATTTGACCAAGGTCCTTTAAATGGACATGGCCCGGCACAAATTGGGTGAAGCTATTGACAACCGCGATGATCGGCTTGCCGAAATCCTCATCCTTGACACCGGTTGCCCGCCATAATGCCCGTGCGCCCGCCATATTTCGGCCATGAGTTGATGTTTTTGAACGATATGGAGGCATATTAAATCCTTAGATGAGGGCAAATTTATATTGTGGCATATCATAAGTATATATTATCATTTTGATTTTTGTCGATATTTTATTGTGAATTTAGAAGATGTTTTTGAATGAATCGTAAAAAATATTAATCGTAAAAAAAGCTTGGTAAAACGGACAGCTGCCAATTACACTATAACCAAATATGGGACGATAAAGTTTAGAAAAATATATAACCCCGAGGGAAAACATGATGATCAACAAAGCCGCAATATTCTTTATATTCTCAGGCAGTAYTATTTTGGCCCAAAGTCCGGCTCAKGCCGCGCCGYCGAATGCCATGCTGGAATGCGCAAAAATTATTGATGATACGCGCCGTTTGGCTTGTTTTGATTCCGCAGCAAAAAATATATCTGGAAGTTCAGAGGTCATTCAGAAAGTGATACCAACCAAGCAGGAGAAAATCGCTGGTTTTGGTAAAACACAATTGCGGGAATCTCCTGTGAAGGCCGTACGGGTAAAACAAAAGAAAGACGAAGAGAAAGATCTGAAAAAAATTACCTTAAAGGTTAAGAAATCAGTTTATACGGCAACAGAAAAATTCGTTTTATTCATGGAAAACGGTCAGGTCTGGAAGCAAAAAGATGGCCGCAAAATTCGTCTTCCAAAAGGACAGTTCGAGGTTATCATTAAAAAAGGTATGATCGGCGGATTTAACATGATCGTCCCTACGAAAAGAACTATTATTAAAGTGATACGTTTGAAATAATAATCTTCTTTTTGGCATTTTTTTGGCAGCTTTCTGGGCGTCAATTTGAGCCCATTATCCCAAAATGAGACAACCTATTAACAAACTGTAAAGAATTTGATACAGTTTTATCATATTTATGATTCATTTCTTTTGCTCTGGTTGATAATGCATTGATATTTAAGAGTAAAATTAGTTTGGCCTATAAATTGCTTAGTCATAAGCAGGGCCGCTTATATGCGGAAATATTGTTAATAGGGTAAGGGTTTTTCTGATGGTGAATAAATTAGTTCTTTTAATTTCAAGTGCCGTTTTTGTCACGTCGACGGCTGTATCGCAGGCCGCCACGCGGACAAATGCCCCGCTGGAAATGGCCAAGATAGAAAATCCAGCATCTGAAAAAGCATGTCTGGAGGCATTCATAAGTTCAAAATTTTCTTATGCACATCGTCTTTGTCTGTCTCTTGCCCAACAAGGTATGCGTGACGCGCAATTGGTCACAGGTTTAATGTATGCCTTTGGGGAAGGGACTGAAAAAAATACCACTCTAGCCGAATTATGGTTGAATGAAGCGGCTCGGAACGGCAGCATGGAAGCAAAAGAAATTCTTAATGATATTCATGCGATGGATAAAAAATAGAATATTGAGCCCCATAAAAATTGAGAGGCTGTGCAAGCTTCTTTTCTCTAAAAATTATATTTTAACTGAAACCCGCTGCCGATATTCGGGCTGCTGTCACTTAATCCTGCTATACCATAAAAATAAGCGCCCCAATTCTTTGAAAACCTATAGTCCATATAGACTTGTATTTCTTGCAGGTCGGCAGTGTTGACATTTACTGATTTTCTTAGGTCATAGGACAAGCCTAATGTTATATCACGGTTAAGGTAATAGGCCATGCCGAGCGATGCAAACCAGATATTCTGCAGATCATAATATTCTGTTTTGCCAACATAACGATAGCCAAATGTGGCAAATGGCAAGAAGTTTCCTATTATTTTAGTCATGCCGAACTGCAGGCTAAAGTCCATTTTCCCTGTGCTTAAACCTTTGCCTACGCCTGTGGTGGGGATTTTAATCTGTGCGGTAATATCAAAATATAAATTATCTGCTCTTAATKCATTAAAGGCATAGGTCGTGCTAAGGAAAATATCGCCAATGCCGTTATCGTTGCCTTGGCCAATATTACCCTCAGAGGGGTCAGTTAGCAGGGACGCNAACCCAATGCCGGGGATAATATTCTCTTCGCCCATGACGCTAACATATCCACTGCTGACACGAAAGCGCCATGCCTCAACCGTATAATTGAATGATATGGGCATATAAAGCATTTTAGTATTTGTCAGGTTGCCATAATCGCCTTGGGTATAATCAAAACCAACATGCAGGGACACTTCCGACTGAYTTTCCAAGGAAATCACATGATAATCACGTAAAATCATATCAGTATC
Source organism: Alphaproteobacteria bacterium (assembly GCA_002402225.1). Classification (GTDB taxonomy): domain Bacteria; phylum Pseudomonadota; class Alphaproteobacteria; order Sphingomonadales; family Emcibacteraceae; genus Paremcibacter. Next base: position 8,960 of record NVVM01000022.1, on the reverse strand, counting down.
ATCCCCGTCGCCATCTTGGGCGACATAAATATAATCGTCGCCATCTTGGGCGACATAAATATAATTGTCGTCATCTTGGGCAACATCATTCAGCATTAAGTTCATTTCCTGAGCCTTGGGCATGCACAAGGTTGATAGAAAAATTGATCCGGTTAAAATGGTGATTGTTGTAAAATTATACATATATCGATAACCCTGAGGATTTCTTGAAAGACCATTTTACATTTTTGTTTTATTATGTCCAGAAAGCCCTATAAGTAATAAAAAATATCTCGGAGGTTTCGTATGATTGAGCCGTTTTTACCCTCGTTACAAGATATTCAGGACGCGGCAAAGCGTGTGAAAGGCGTTGCGGTAAAAACGCCGCTTATGGAATCCATACCGCTTTCTTTGCGGCTCAGCGCGCGCATATTTATCAAGCCTGAAAATCTACAGAGGGTCGGCGCTTTTAAATTTCGCGGGGCCTATAATCGTTTATGTCAATTAACGCCTGAGGAGAAGTCGCGCGGCGTTGTGGCTTTTTCATCGGGAAATCATGCGCAGGGCGTGGCCGCTGCGGCGAAAATTCTGGGCATGAAAGCCATCATCGTCATGCCGTCAGATGCGCCGGTGATGAAACGGGACAACACCATCGCTTATGGCGCGGAAGTTATTGAATATGATCGGGAAACCGAAAGCCGTGAAGAAATTGCCAAAAATATTGCGGGGAGATATGGCTCGGTTGTGGTGCCGGCATTCGAAGATTTYCACGTCATTTGCGGGCAGGGAACSGTTGGGCTKGAAATCATGGARCAGGGGCWGRAAATGGRGGCTGAATTTGATCAGTTTTTTAGCCCCGTTGGCGGCGGCGGATTGATATCCGGCTGCGCAACGGCCATAAAATCCATAAGTCCGGCAACTGAGATATATGGTGTTGAGCCAGAAGGGTTTGATGATGTGAAACGCTCCCTTGCGGCGGGCAAGATCATGTCAAACAGCCATCATTCCGGGTCTGTTTGTGACGCCTTGCTCACCCATGCGCCCGGCCCTATGACGTTGGCCATCATGCAAAAATATGTGACATCCGTCCTGACAATAAGCGATACAGAAGCCCTGATTGCCGTAAAATATGCCTGGGAGAAACTTAAGCTGGTGGTGGAGCCGGGCGGCGCGGCAGCGCTTGCGGCTTTGCTTTCGGGCAAGATCGATGTGCGCGGCAAAACCATATGCCTGTTACTCAGCGGCGGTAATGTTGATGCCGCAACATTTGAACGCGCGATTAAGGCCCCGTAAATCAAAAGGGTAATTTTGAACTTTTTACTGATGTGGATATATGTTAGCTTTCAGAAAAATTATTTATAAAGGGATATCATAATGAAAAAAATTCTATGGATTATGGCGGCACTCTTAATTGTTTTAACCATATCGGTATTTTATAAAGAGCCGCCAGAGCAGGTAGCAATCAATATTGATGCGGAACGGCTGACACAGAATCTTAGAATTTTGGCTTCGGATGAGTTTGAAGGCCGCGCGCCGGCCACTATCGGCGAAGAAAAAACCATTAATTTCCTGAAGCAGGAATTTGAAAAAATTGGCCTGAAGCCGGGAAATGGCGATAGTTTTTTCCAAGGGGCAAATATGGTTGAGCTGACCATGTCTCCTGATGCGGTCATGAGCATTATGACGCCTGCGGGTGATATGAAACTTGAATATGGCCCGGGCTTTATGGGCTGGACAAAACGGGTTGTCGAGGCCCAGTCCGTCACCAACAGCGAAATGATTTTCATTGGCTATGGTGTCGTGGCCCCTGAATATGACTGGAATGACTATGACGGGCTGGACGTGCGCGGAAAAACCGTCGTTGTCATGGTCAATGACCCCGGTTTTGCCACGCAGGATCCCGATCTTTTCACCGGAAATGCCATGACATATTATGGCCGCTGGACCTATAAATACGAAGAAGCCGCCCGGCAGGGGGCCGAAGCCGTGATTATCATTCATGAAACAGCGCCGGCATCCTATCCTTGGGAAGTGGTTTCCGGAAGCTGGGCCGGCCCGCAAATCGGTCTGGAAAGCACCGACGGGAATATGTCACGGGTCGCCGTGGAATCGTGGGTTCCGGGCCATGAAATGGCTAAAATTTTTGCAGGCGCGGGCCTTGATTATCAGGCCCTGACGGCACAGGCGGCCACGAAAGAATTCAAGGCTGTTTCCTTAAAAGCGAATATGTCTGTTGATTTAACAAATAAGATTCGCCGCGTGGTGTCCAATAATGTTGTGGCCATAATGCCGGGGACGGACAGGGCAGATGAATTTATCATTCATATGTCCCATTGGGATCATATGGGTAAAGACACTTCTCTGGAAGGCGACCAGATTTATAACGGGGCTGCGGATAATGCCAGCGGTACCGCCGGATTGATCGAACTTGCCAATGCCTATATGTCTGGCGCGCAAAAGCCGCGTCGCTCTATCATGTTCATGGCGGTTACCGCAGAGGAACAAGGCCTGCTCGGTTCAGCCTATTACGGCGCAAATCCCATTGTTCCCTTAAACAAGACCGTGGCCGCGCTTAACATGGATGTATTGGCCTATCATGGGCCAACCCATGATGTGACCATCGTGGGATATGGCAATTCCGCTCTGGATGATTATGTTGATCAGGCCGTGTTCAAACAGAAACGCATAGCCAATCCTGATCCCAAACCGGAAAGAGGCACATTTTATCGTTCYGATCACTTCAGCCTCGCCAAGGAAGGGGTGCCGGCGTTATATTTCAGCCCCGGGGTCAACAGTGTCAAGCATGGCCGCAAATGGTTGATGGATAAAAAAGCGGACTATACCGCCAACCGTTACCATAAACCGGGCGATGAATATTCCGAAGACTGGGATATGACAGGCGCGGTTCAGGATTTGGAATTGATTTATAAAATCGGCTTGCAATTATCACAGGAAGACAGTTTTCCCAACTGGCGCGACGGCAATGAATTCAAAGCCAAACGCGATGCCCAAATGAAATAATGATGGCGCAATAATATCCGCAAACCCCATTCTATATTCCTGCCCGTTTTATATTTCTGAAAGCCGAATGGTATGAATTATAACCTGTTATTCCGCCGCATCCATAAATGGCTTGCGTTGATCATTGGGGTTCAACTGGTATTATGGACCTTAAGCGGGTTTCTGATGTCCTATGTGCCGATCGAAGAAGTGCACGGCGACCAATTGTGGCATAAAACGGCAAAAGCCGTCCCTATAAACAGGGCTGAGGTGACCTTCACCGCGCGCGACCTTATGGCCCGGAACGAAGGCCGGGAAATTACCAATATTCGGTTATTCTCCCGAAATGGCGCGGCGGCTTATGAAGTTAAATTTTCGGACGGGGTAGAATTTATTGATGCCAAAAATGGTCAGCCACTCAAACCCGTAACGCGGGCGCAGGCCATTGCCATTGCCACGAAAGCCTATCGATGGACGGGGGAATATCTGTCTATTGAATATGTCACGGACCCGCAAGAATACGGCGAAATACGGGGACGGCCTCTGCCCATATGGAAGGTGAATTTTGACGATGATGTGAACAGCAGCCTTTATGTATCGCCGGATTTGGCGCGGGTGATTACGGTAAGGTCAGATATCTGGCGCCAGTTTGATTTCTTCTGGATGCTGCATATTATGGATTATGATGAACGGTCTGATTTCAACAGCCTCCTGCTGATATTTGCCGCAAGTCTGGGCCTTTTCACCAGCCTTAGCGGGATATTCCTGATTTTCTACGCCTTTTCGAAAAAGGATTTCCGCTGGTTAAAAAGGTGACTCTAGGTGCCGCAGCGCTGGAGATAATCTTTTTAACATGATCTTTGTAAAATATTAATGCATGGGCGATATTTTTTAAGGGAAATAAATATAAGAAAATCGGGTTTCCCATGGATCATGCGATTGTTTTAAAGGGTAATATGAGTGTGGCGCGGACCACCTTGCAGGGCAATATTATTTTGCTGTGTTTGTTCGCTGCGCAGGCCATTGGGGTCTATGTCACCCTGTGGGCCTATGACCTTCTCAGTCATTTCAAACCATCACTTTACGCCGGAATTCTGGTGGTAAGCCTTGTTCTGGTGCTGCTGGTTAAAAGCCTGTCCTATATGTTCAGGTATCTGGGGTATGAGGATCATGAACGGGGGTTGCCCCGTATAAAAGATGACTTTTTGGGCGGGTGGCTTAATGCTAATTATATGCTGGCTTTTTTAGTGCCSAWSMTTYTTTTSMYWWCWTTCATGTCCTTATTTTCATCCATGAAATCCGCAATCCATCTGGTCCAGCCTTTTTATCTTGATGAATTTCTGATGAAGGCCGACCGGTTTCTGCATTTCGGGCTTGATCCCTGGCGTATTACCCATGGTATTTTTGGCACGGCATTTTTATCCGTCATGTTGAATTTTGTTTATAAYCTGTGGTTTTTCATCATGTTTTCTTAYGTTTTATGGATGATTGTCAATGTGCATTTTGACCGGCAACGGATGCAGTTTTTATTTGTCTTTGTCATTTCATGGCCGCTGATTGGATTGCTGCTGGCGGTTTTTATGTCTTCTGCCGGGCCGGTTTATTACGGTGATATTGTGGGCGATCATTCTATTTTCGGGCCATTGATGGACGGTCTGAAGGCATTTGACCAAGAATATAAGGATAGTGTTTTTGGTATTTTTGCCTTGAACACACAAGACATGTTGTGGGATGATTATCTGAAAAATGATACGGGTATTGGCAGCGGTATTTCGGCCATGCCCAGTATGCATGTGGCCATTGCCGCCCTGCTATATTTTTCCGGGCGCGAGGTCAGCAAATATATCGGCTATGGCATGCTGATATTTCTTATCCTTATTCAAATCGGCTCGGTTCATCTGRGCTGGCATTATGCCCTTGACGGTTATCTGTCTATCCTTCTGGTCTGGCTGCTCTGGAAATTCTGCGGCTGGCTGACGGGCCAAATATATGGGCCTGAAGAACGCCCTGAATCTGTCCGATGAATAAACTTGGCATGGAATATATTTTCTTGTAGTCTTTTTTAACCATTTCAGGGGACAAAAGGGGAAAATATGTCACGTCTGCTCATTGCGACCTTAAGCGTTATTACTATTTTAATGTCAATATCCGTTTTTGCCGATGAAAAGGCAGATCAAAAGAGCGAAATACTGAGCCTTCATAAGCTCTATAAAACGAGCCTGAAAGCAGGTAATATTGACGAGGCCTTAGGGATTGCGGAACAAATTTATGCTTTAACACCGCAGGTCTACGGCAAAATATCCAAGACTCATGCGACGGCAACATTCAATCTGGGCCAAGTGAGTGAGCTTGCAAGGAAAAGGCATCAGGCGGCGCAATATTATCAGGAACATATGAATATTCTTGATGATTTAGGCACGCCGAAGGACAAAAAATATTTATTCAAACTTGACTTGTTATCAAAGGCTTATTCAGAAAATAGAAATAATGAGGATGCCATTAAATATGCCCGCATGGGGCTTGATCTTGCAAAAGAATTACAAGTCTCTGATGAAATGCTAGCCGATCAGATGTTAAGGCTTGGGATTTATTATTCGATGAGCCATAAGCACAGCCGTCAAGCAAGGAGGCTCGTGAACAAAGCTCATGAGCTATTGTCCAAAACACTGGGCGATCAACATCATAAAACGGCGTTTGCCATATTCTGGCAGGCAAAAATTAATATGGCTTATAAAAAGCCTAAGCGTGCAGCGGAAAAATTTGAAAAAGTATTGGCTGTTTATAAAAATCAATTACCCGCAGGGCATGACAGAACGTTACAGGTTCATGCATTTCTGGTGGGGGCTTATGAAAAGATGGGCAAAACAGACAAAGCCACGGAACATTGTATTGCCGTTGCAACGGAGCGTCCCATTGATTTTAATCGGGAAATTAAACCATTATATAAAACCCGTCCTAAATATCCCCGCAGTGCGCTAATGTCAGGAAAGTCGGGACATATCATTGCGGAATTTACGGTTGATGAATTTGGTCAGGTAAAAGATATTAAAACTTTGCATGGTGAGAATATTAAAACCTTTGAAAAAGAAGCCCATGAGGCCTTATCAAAATTTCGTTACGCCCTCTCTACTAAAGACGGCATTAGGGTTAAAACAGAGGGTGTCTTACATAGAATCACTTTTAGAATGGCAAAGCGATAACCTCACCCTAATCCAGATAATCCATCCCGATGTCAACGGCGGGGGCGGATTGGGTGATGCGGCCGACGGAGATATAATCGACGCCGGTTTCGGCAATGGCCTTGATGGTGTCTAGTGTTACGCCGCCGGAGGCTTCGAGCTTGACGCGGCCTTTATATTGCTGCACTGCGCTGCGCAACATCTCATTGGTCATATTATCCAGCAGCAGACGATCAGCACCGGCAATCGCGGCGTCTGCGGCCTGGGCCAGATTATCGCATTCGACCGTAATGCCAATGGTGCTGGCACTAGTGTCATAGGCTTTGGCGGCTTCGACGGCGGCCTTGATGCTGCCAATGCGGGCAATATGATTATCCTTGATCAACAAGCCATCATCAAGCCGCATACGGTGGTTCATGGCGCCGCCTGTGCGGGCGGCATATTTGGCCAGTTTCCGATATCCCGGGATGGTTTTGCGGGTATCCAGCAGGCGGCAGTCCGTATGCTCAATCTCGCGCACGTAAGCCCGGGTGAGCGTGGCAATGCCCGATAAATGTTGCAGGATATTCAGCGCGGCCCGCTCTGCGGTAAGCAGCCTTTGGGCATTGCCGCTGACTTTCAGAATAGTGCTGCCGGCCATAACCTCAAGCCCGTCTGCCGCGATCACGTCGATCTGGGCCAGAGGGTCGCATGTCTTGATCAGTTCGCTCGCAACAAACATACCGGCGATGACCATATTTTCCCGCGCAACCATAGCGGCCGAAAGTCTTTGATCCGCCGGAATGATGGCAAGGCTGGTTAAATCGCCGCGCCCCACATCTTCTTCGAGGGCGGATTTGATGAAATGGCGCAGTTCTTCCTTATACAGCGGGCTATCCGTCATTTCAGTAAGCTCGCCCGGATTTGGGCACCCTGTTCTGCGCCATAATGGGCGACATTTCTAGCATCCGGTCGAGGGGGGCTTTGGCGGCCAGTCTTACCTCTTCGTCCATTTCAATGGTGGGGCTGAGATCACGCAGGCAATCCCGCAATTTCTCCAGAGTATTCAGCGCCATATAGGGGCATAGGTTACAATTGCACACCCCGTCCATCCCGGGCGCGCCGATGAAGGTTTTGTTCGGGGAAGATTTTTGCATTTGATGCATGATGCCCGGCTCGGTGGCGATGATGAACGTATCCGCGTCGCTTTCCAGAACATATTTCAAGATGGATGAGGTGGATCCCACATGATCCGCATGGGCCAGAATATGGGCCGGACATTCGGGATGGGCCGCGACGGGCGCATGGGGCTTTTCGGCCTTTAATTTGATGAGTTCTTTTTCGGAAAACTGCTCATGAACGATACATGATCCGGGCCATAATATCATTTCGCGGCCTGTTTCCTTGGCAAGATAACCGCCCAGATGCTGATCAGGGGCCAATAAAATTGGCTTGTCAGGCGGGATCTGATCGATGATATGGTGGGCATTGCTTGACGTGATGATGATGTCCGAATGGGTCTTCACCGCCGCAGAGCAATTGATATAGGTTAAGCTGATATGATCCGGATATTTGGCGCGAAAGGCGGCGAATTCATCGGCGGGGCAGCTGTCTTCCAAGGAACAGCCGGCCGCCWTATCGGGCAGGACAACGGTTTTTTCCGGGCTGAGGATTTTGGCAACCTCGGCCATGAAACGCACGCCGCAAAATACGATCACATCGGCATCCGTTGAGGCGGCTTTACGAGATAAATCAAGGCTGTCCCCGACAAAATCCGCCAAATCCTGTATCCTGCCGTCCTGATAATAATGAGCAAGGATCACAGCATTCTTTTCCGCGCGGAGCTGTTTGATTTCTGCGATAAGTTCAGCATCACTGGGGCCAATATTGCCCGTCAAAGGTATAGACATACTCATTCCTGCTTAGATAAAATTATATCTTATAAATGAGAGGTTTAACTGTTGCTGTCAAGATTGGCAAGTGGATTAAAATCATCATTCATGGAATTCCGCTTTGTCGGGGATGCGGGTGAAGGCGATTTTGCTGCCGGTGTAGCGGGACACAGGCTCGGGCAGGGCGCCGACCATGATGGTATCCAGTCCATATTTTCCATTAATAATATCAAGGGCTTTGGACAGGCGGTTATGTTTTTTCTGTTCCTTTGCCACCGGATCATTCAGAGCCTCGAACATATCGGGCATCAGCTTGTCCTGATGGGTCAGGCCATAAAGGGTCACGGAAATTTGTTTAATGCGAGATGAATTTCTTTCCCGTGACATCTGCTGCCATAATTCATTGAGGGCCTTGAGAAAGGTGAAATTATTTTGCGTGACGGGAAGTCTGAGATGCCCCTGCCATCTGGTTTGCGCTTTGCTGCCCTGACAATCAAAACGCACATAAAGATTATAAAATCCCGCATAAAATTCAACCCGGCGCAGGCGCGTTGCCGCCTTGATCGTCAGGCGGCGGGCGATGAGCCGCGCGGCATTGCGGGGGCGCATGGCGGGCGCCAATACATGGCTATGGCCGATGGTATGACGTTTGCTTGTCGGTGGTTCGGCAACCTCGACGCCGCGCAATGCATACCAGAAACGCTCGCCCTCCACACTATGCCAAATTCTGCGCACATGCTTGGGGTTCAGGTTCCAGAAATCTTCCAGACTGGTGATGCCCGCATTGCGCAAACGCTGTTCCATCTTGCGGCCAATGCCCGGCAGATCCCGCAAGTTAAGTTCCAGCAAAGGGCCCGCTGGTTTTTTATTTCAATAGCTGAGTCTTGGCTATTATTTATCTGATCATGGTCTTGAGAATTTTGGGGAACTC
>NVVM01000021.1 GCA_002402225.1 Alphaproteobacteria bacterium | reverse complement strand
GGGCGCGTTGACGGCGGTTATGGGCGGCACGGTCGAGCWGGTGGAAAATGCCGCAGAAATTGGCATGGAGCATAATTTAGGTTTGACGTGCGACCCCATCGGCGGATTGGTGCAAATTCCCTGTATTGAACGTAATGCCATGGGCGCGGTCAAGGCCATTGATGCGAGCCGCCTGGCCATGCGCGGCGACGGCAAACATATGGTGTCTCTGGATAAGGTGATCGAGACCATGCGCCAGACAGGCCAGGATATGAAGGATATCTACAAAGAAACCTCCCAAGGTGGCCTTGCCGTGAATTTGGTGGCTTGTTAAAATATTATTTTCTTTGAAATAGCATAAAAAACTACAATCAAGGTATTTAAATAGATAAAATATTGAATATTCCGCGAGAATGGCGGGATATATCACTGCATATGCGCTATATTCCCTATATTATGAATTTAATTGATGATGGGAATTATAATGTATTCTTTGGCAGAAAAGGCACCGGACAGGCCGGAAAATCTTGGCGAAATTCGCGGCATACTGCGGGCGGCGACCCATGCAGACGAAGAAGCCTGCATCACCAATCTGCTGGAAAGTTCAAGCCTGTCCGCAGCGGCGCAGCAAAGAATTGTTGACGCATCCCGCGAACTGGTGGCCATATCCCGTCAGAAAAGTGATGAGCAAGGCACCATGGATTATTTTCTTCAGGAATTTGGCCTGTCAAATCGCGAAGGCGTGGCATTGATGTGTCTGGCAGAGGCCTTGTTGCGCGTGCCGGACGGCTTAACCGCAGATAAGCTGATCGCGGAAAAAATTCAATCCGGTGACTGGTCTGATCATAAAGGGAAATCAGAATCTCTGTTTGTCAATGCCTCCACATGGGGGTTAATGATGACGGGCGGGATCGTCAATTTAGGTGAGGATGTCACGGAAAATTTTTCGGGCTGGATGAAAAGGCTGATAGCCAAATCGGGTGAGCCGATCATACGCGCGGCGGTGATGCAGGCCATGCGTATCATGGGCGGGCAATATGTTCTGGGCCGCACGATCGGGGAGGCGGCAAAGCGCGGCAGAAAAGAAAATCGGCCGGAGACGCGTTTTTCTTTTGATATGCTGGGCGAGGGGGCGCGAACGCTGGCGGATGCCGCGCAGTATTTTTCCGCTTACAGGCAGGCCATTGAAACAATTGGCACGGACAATAGGGCGGAAAATATTTATGAGGCCGATGGTATTTCCGTAAAATTTTCTGCCCTGCATCCCCGCTATGAATTTGCTCAGGCGGAAATTGTTATGGCCGAGATATATCCGAAAATCCGCCGGCTTGCGCTGGCGGCCAGGAAATACGGCCTTGGCTTTACGATTGATGCGGAAGAGGCCGACCGGCTTGACATATCGCTCGATATTTTTGAGGCTTTGGCCCGTGATCCCGATCTTGACCAATGGGATGGCCTGGGGTTTGTGGTTCAGGCCTATCAAAAACGTGCGCCTTACATCCTGGGTTGGCTGATAAGTCTGGGCCGTGAATTGTCCAGGAAATCAACTCGTAAGTTTATGATTCGCTTGGTCAAAGGGGCCTATTGGGACAGCGAGATCAAGCATGCACAGGAAATGGGTTTGGCCGATTATCCGGTTTATACCCGCAAGCCCAGCACTGACCTCAGTTATCAGATTTGCGCCGAGCGTATGATGCGGGCGCAGGATGTGATTTATGGACAATTTGCGACCCATAATGCCTATAGCGTTGCCCTGATATTGGAACTAGCCGGCGATCGGCGTGATTTTGAATTTCAGCGGCTTCATGGCATGGGGCAGCTGCTTTATGACCAGCTTCAGGATAATATATCACCCAAGGTGAATATGCGGGTCTATGCGCCGGTTGGTGCCCATAAGGATTTGCTGCCTTATCTGGTGCGCAGGCTGCTTGAAAACGGGGCCAATAGCTCCTTTGTCAATCGCTTCATGGATAAAAATATCACCGTAGAGAATTTAATGCAGGATGTGAGTGATCTGGTCCGGGCGGCCAATCCCCGCCGGCACGGATTAATTCCGCTGCCCGTTGATATTCTGTCGGCCTCGGGACGGGAGGTGGCTCCCCGCAAAAATGCCATGGGGCTTGACCTTGCGAACCCCATAGAAGTGGCACATCTGTCAGAGGAAATGACGCGGGCCACGGAAAAACCCTTTCATGTTGGCCCGATTGTGGGCGGAGAAAGCTTGACCCGCCGGACAGAAAATATTTTCAATCCGGCCAATAGGGATGAGGTCATCGGCACCGTGGGCATGCCAGAAGATTCGGATATTGATCAGGCTCTTGACCTGTCTGTCTCAGCCTYTAAGGCTTGGGATAATTTGGGCGGCAAGGCGCGCGCGGGTATTTTGAACAAGGCGGCTGATCTGATGGAAAGGCGAACGCGGCCTCTTATGGGCATCATTTCCAAGGAAGCTGGACGCACCATCGCAGATGCCCTGTCAGAAGTGCGCGAGGCCGTGGATTTTCTGCGGTATTATGCGATGCAGGCCGAGGCCGAGTTTGAGACCCCCCTGTCATTGCCCGGCTGTACGGGCGAGCGCAACGCGCTTTCGCTTCATGGGCGGGGTGTGTTTCTCTGTATCAGCCCGTGGAATTTTCCTCTGGCCATTTTTGTGGGGCAGGTGGCCGCCGCTCTGGCCGCCGGAAACGCGGTGATTGCCAAGCCCGCTGAACAAACCCCGATCATTGCGGGCGAGGCTGTGAAAATCCTTCATGAAGCCGGCGTGCCCGGTGATATTTTACATATGTTTCCCGGGGAGGGCGCAGGCATAGGCGGCAGGCTTGTGGCTGATGAACGCATTGGCGGCGTGGCCTTTACTGGCTCTACGGAGATCGCCAAAATCATCAACAGAAGTCTGGCGAACCGGGCGGGGGCCATTGTGCCGCTGATTGCGGAGACGGGCGGGCAGAATGTGATGATCGTAGACAGTACGGCCTTGCCGGAACAGGTGGTTGATGATGTCATATCCTCGGCGTTTCAGTCTGCGGGGCAGCGCTGTTCTGCGCTCAGGGTATTATATCTGCAAGAAGAGGTGGCCGATAAAATCATCGATATGCTGAAAGGGGCGCTCGCCTGCCTTAAAATGGGCGATCCTATGGTTTTGTCCACTGATGTGGGGCCGGTGATTGATGACCGCGCCCGGGGGATGCTGCAGGATCATGTGGCTGTTATGGATAAGGCGGCGATTTTGCTGGCCGAGGTTGAAATGCCGGAGGGCTGCGCGAACGGCACATTCTTTGCCCCGCGCATTTATGAGATCGCGTCACTGGATCAATTGACCAAAGAAGTTTTCGGGCCGGTGCTGCATATCATTCGCTATAAGGCAAAAAATATGGACCGGGTTCTGGATCAGGTGCGCAGCACAGGATTTGGCCTGACATTGGGTATTCATAGCCGGATCGAGAGGACGGCAGAGGAGATTTATCAAAAGCTTGATGTGGGGAATACTTATGTTAACCGCAATATTGTCGGCGCCGTTGTTGGCGTGCAGCCTTTTGGCGGCATGGGCTTGTCCGGTACCGGCCCCAAGGCCGGCGGCCCGCGATATCTGTATCGCTTCGCCACCGAAAAAACCCTGACCATCAACACCGTCGCCACCGGCGGCAACACGGATCTTTTCTGTCTGGAGTAGACAAATACTTCCTATAGGATAATAGTGTTTTATAAATTATACCCGTAAGGCATAAGAGAAGTTATCATGGTCACGAAAGAAACCAGAGGTTGGGACAATTATTGGAAAAGAGGCGCGCTGCATAGCTGTGTTTCTGCGGCGGATAAGGATAAACAGCAGGAAATCAATGATTTCTGGAGGGGGATTTATGCGCAATTCCCCGATGATATTGCGAGCCTTGATATTGGCACCGGAAATGGCCTGTTGCCGTCCCTTGCGGTCACTTATGCCAATGAGCAGGCATATAGCTGGGAAATTCACGGTGTTGATCTGGCAGATATTGACCCGGTGCGTGATGTGCCGGAGGCGCAGGATATTCTGAATCAGGTCAATTTTCAGGGAAGGGTTGCGGCGGAGGACTTGCCTTTTGAGGCGGGCTATTTTGATTTGGTGACCTCCCAATATGCTATTGAATATAGCGATATGGCCCGGTCAATTCCTGAAATGGCGCGGGTATTAAAAAACGGCGGTGTATTCTGTGCCATTCTTCACAGCGACAATAGTATCGTTGTCGCGCAAAATAATGAAAATGCGCAGGAAGCTGACTATTTGCTGGAAAGTGACATTTTTACGGAATGTAAAGATTTATTGTCCCTTATGTTGTCAAGAAAAGAGGCAGAGGGCGGCATTTACAATCAATATGTGGAAAATCTGCTCCGGCTTTCAGAATCCTACCCTTCGCCGTCATCCCTGAATATCATTCCGGTCATGCAGAATTCATTGATGGAAATTATGAAGCTCAGCCGGAAATACCGCCCGCAGCAAATATTGGAAATGATTGATAATGCCCGCCGCCGCCTGTCAGAACAGAGGGATTTGTTGCGCGATCTTGTAAGCTCTGCCCTTGATGAGGCGAAGTTAGAAGAGCTATTGGTGCAATTAAAATCTTTAAATTTTGATCTTGTCCATGAAGGCAGGTTTTCTATAGGGCAAGAAAAAGGGCAAGAAAATGTGATGCTTGGGCATTATATTCAATTAAAGAAGCGGTGAATTTTAACCATGTGAATTATAAAAAAACGGCGGCTATATTTCCATAGCCGCCGTTTCTATTTTATGATTGATGTTAACTAAATCCTAGAATTTAGCTGTTGCACCAAAGAAGAAGTAAGTGCCGATAACATCATACACATTCGGGAATGTGTTGCCCTGCTGCTGATCACTACCCACGAATTGTGGCTTGGTGTTGAGCAGGTTGTTGATACCGCCATAAAGGGAATAGCTTTCAGAGATGTCATAGTTTGCCGTCAGATCAAAGTAATTTTTGGCACTAAGACGTGATACAGAAAGCGTTGCTGGATCGACACCGCTATTTGCGATATCACCTTGATCCACGCCACCTAGATAAGTCCATTTGAGAGAGGCTGATAAAGGCCCGCTTTCATAGGACACACGTGAGGTGAAACGATATGTCGGATCAGGTGTTCCGCAAACGCCGGCAAAGGTTCCAGCACATCTGAGGAATTCAGTATCTGGTAATCTGTTCGGCAAAAAGTCATTGCTGATCACATATGTKCCAAGCCAGAACATGCTGATTGTTGAGGCGTTATCAAACAATCCACTATCCAGATCAATAGAATAATTGAGCTGGACATCGATTCCTGATGTCGCAAGTTCCGCATTATTGGCGTTTAATGCCCGAACAGTATCAACATTACCATCAGCACGGCGCGTGATCGCCTGACAGAAAGGCGCATTAACATCACCGCCCGAGTAACAGTTTCTCAGGATGTTATTCACACCGCCACCAAGGGTTCCCACAACATCGGTAATTTTGATGTTGTAATAATCGACGGTCATTGAGAAATTCTCAAACTGTGCCGGCTGAATAACCGCACCAAGAGTAAAGGTGTCAGATGTTTCCTCAATCAAATTGGGGTTGCCACCAAAGACACCCTCGATCTGGGTGTTGGCCTGATTGAAAAGTCCGGTTTGGCCGGCTGGAACACCAGTTGCCTCACAAATGGCAGTCAAAGCAGCAATGCCGCCATTGGCTACTACATGATCTGCAGAACAGGGGTCGTCAGCCCGCGGGAAGCCATTGGCTGCGCCCAGGAATAGTTCGGCCACATTCGGCGCGCGTACCGCACGCTGGTATTGTCCACGAACCATAAGGCCCTCAACCGGTGTCCAGTCAAGTCCTGCCGCATAGGCCCATACGCCGCCCGCTGTGGAATAGTCGGAATAACGCGCCGCGCCGGTAAAGTTCAATGATTCGGCAAAGGCAACATCGGCCAGTAATGGGACAAATAACTCCGCATAGATATCATAGACATCATATGAACCAACAGTAGGCTGACCGGCATTGAAACCGAGCACATCACCCGCTGACAGGAATTCATCGGGACGGAAGCTGCTTGAATCTGTACGATATTCGGCGCCAGCTGAAAGACCGATATCACCGGCTCCGATATCACCAATTGTACCTGTCACATTGGCGGCAAGAACTTGCTGCGTGATGTTGGTCACATTGGCGGCTCCCACATTGACAAAGTCAACGGCAGCTTGTGAAATATTGCCTTCACCGAAAATATTCATCGGTACGCAACCACCTGATGTGTCCGTACAGACCAGAACGCCATCATCATTGAATTCAGTTCTCAAGGCTTGACGGAAACGTGAATCGGATACGTCATTATTCAACAGTTGACTGCGGTCTACACTGGCATAGCTGTAATAGGTATCATAAGACCAATTGTCATCAATGGCCCCTTTAAAGCCGGTTGTGATCTGGAAACCGTTACGGGTGTTGATACCCTGACGGGAACCATTTTCAACCATGCGGCGACCAATGAAWGGCAGAGCGAAGAAACCATCACCATCCGTGTCAAGGCCGGCCAGAATAGCCTGCGTATCAGGCGCAAAGAAAGGACTGTCGACATCGACTTCCAAACCACCAAGGAAGGCTGGTGTCGGTGCCAGTTCCGTGTCACTGCGATTGTTTGTGAAGATTGCACTGGAATAGACCGTGACGTTATCATTGATCTCATAATGTGCCTGAGCAGAAACCAGCCAGCGATCTTGTGGCAGCTGGATGAARTTRTCCGGRGCATAGTTGAAGCGATCATTGATGTTGTCCCATGGCAGTGCCTCGCCATTTGGACCAAAGCGACCAATAGCGCCTACGCCAAATACGCGGGTACCAGGAATGCCGGCACTACCTGATCTTGTGAATCCGGGAACACAATCAGTGGCCCCGCCGCAAGGTGTGCTGAAACCAAAGTCGGGATCCTGAGTTCCCGGTCGAACATCATTATCACCCAATGCATAGAAGGAAAAGTCACGGGCATCGGCAAATGTTGCTTCACGACGGGCGAAACTGGTATGCAGAACCACATTACCGCGTCCATCAGCGAAATTGCCGCCGATTGTGGCGTCCACATTCCATTTGGTTGCGTCACCTTTGGAGGAGGTACCATATTGGGCGTTCAGCTCCACACCTTCAAAATCGTCGATCAATATGAAATTGACAACACCGGCCAACGCGTCGGAACCATACACAGCGGAAGCGCCGCCAGTCAGAACCTCAACCTGTTTAATCAGGGCGGAAGGAATAGTGTTCAGGTCAACAACATTTGATTGCGTGCTCTGCAGGTACCGCTTGCCATTTACCAGAACCAAAGTACGGGTCGCGCCAAGGCCGCGCAAGTCAACAGTTGCGGTACCGTTACCAGGGTTGTTTGAGTTTCCTGTCAGGCCGGGAACCGTTTGTGGCAAGGCGTTCAAGACTTGCTCGACGTTAATCGTTCCGGAAAATTTGAATTCTTCTGCATTGACAACGGCAATAGGGCTTGCGGATGTCAAGTCTTTACGCTTAATGCGTGACCCTGTGACAGTTACTTCTTSCAGTATTAGGTCTTCTTCTGCTGCGGCGTCTTCGGCAGCGTAGGAWGCYTGGATACTTAGGGGTAGCATGGCGGCGATAGCAAATGCTGACACACCATATTTGAGACGCGAGGTAAGATCGCTCTTCATATTAATTCCTCCGTAGATGTTAAAAAATTGTGGGACAGCTCTGTTTTTATGTTTTGGCTCACAATCATTGCCACTTTATATTACATTTATAAAGTGGTGTAAAAAAACAGCTGGTTTAAGCAGGCCTCCTTTATGATCTTATGCTGCAATTTCCGTCCCAGGCTATATTTATTAAAGTACAATTTAATTAGGTGACTTTTTATCTTCAGTAAAAAACCAATTTGTACATCACTTATCTGTTCCAGCCCAAACGGGCCCACACAATATGAACATATAAATAACCAAATGAAACTATCACCACTCAGAATCATGGTCAATTTCTTTAATAATGCACCTGTGTCATTTATACCACATGAGGGACGTGTATTTATGCCACAGGTCACTTTTGGGTTATTTATAAGCAAAAAAAGCCTTGTGACAAAATAAAATTTTGATTAATAGGTAAAAAAATGCCGTTTATTCGGACTAAAATAATATTGATATTTGTCAGGAAGACCGTATGCGGCGTTAATTCTCGTAAAACAGCGATATTTACTTGGAATTTTATTGCCTCTTTTGTCGGCACAGAGGAATAATCTTGCGATAGCGGCGAATCAATTTCATTCTGGTTTGCTGAATATATACCGGGTCAAAAATTCCTGTGAAATACTCGGGGTATATAATGAATAGCAAAAGATAAATTCCAGATGATTTAAAGAGGAACGATATCACAGGGCGCTGTCATGCGAATATCTTCGGATTGAAAGGCATTTGTACCATGCCACATATAGGACGGGAAAAACACCTGCAGGCCGGCTTGCGGTTTTATTATTCTTTCGGGCTTTTTGCTCATCTCCGGCCCATAACAGCTGGCCCCGAAATTCACCCATCCGGGTTTTTCACCGCCTATGGTGCTGTCATTGACTTCTTTGGGAAGCTTGACGTAATAAGGCCCGCTTATCCAGCCTTTGGAATGATAATGGTTCACATGGAACCCTTTGCTTTTTAGCCTGACAGACCATGCGCCCGCGAATTGTATCATATCCGTTTTTCGCCGAAGATGAGGATGCGTGTCATCATCGGGCAACGCATTGATATAACGCAGTGCAGCGTCCAGAACGGCTATTCTCAGCTTTTGTATGACCGGACTATGGTTAAGGTAAAGATCGCCGATGGTTTGCGTGCCGCCAATTAAGGTTTGATCCCTTGGRTTCACATCTGTAATATGAAGCTTKGTAAGTTCCTGCTCCAGCGCCTGATTAAAGTCATCAATATTTGCAAAGCCATCCGGCAGCTTGATTTCCATTGGCTGAACAAGATTCTCATAATCGCAGAGCCAGTGATATCTTTCATCCCCCTTCAGCCGCCAGCAGTCTCCGCGTATGGACCAGGCCTTTTGAAAGTCGGGATTGATTTTCTCGGCGAGGGCAATCTGCGCCAAGGCATGGTCATATTCACCTGCTTCGAGCAACAGCTCGGCAAAATCCGTATAATATTCATCATTATCTGTGACGATTTCAAGGGTTTTCTCCATCAGGTGCCGGGCCTTTTCTGAATCGCCGGATTTTAATCTTAATTGGGCCAGGCGGTGGAATAATTCAGGATGGCTCCCTTGTCTTTTTATGGCTTCTTCAACCACCTCAATGGCTTGGTTCTGCGCGCCGCTGATGGCCAGTTCGTCTGCATATGCCGCGATGAGGCGTTGGCTGTCTGGCTGGTTATTCAGGGCAAAAATATAAGAATTCAGAAAGCCGTCATGACGCCCGGTTTCCCACATCATGTTATTCAATACCCGGTGAATTTTCAGATTCTCCGGCTCCAGGGCCAATAGTTTGTGATACGCCACAATTGACCGATCAAAATCTTCGGTGTTTTGATGAAGCGAGCCGATGGCCTCCCAAGTTTCCACCTGATCCGGCTTGTTATTCAATACGAAGTTAAAACAATTTTTCGCATCCTCATATTGTTCATTCTCGCGGTAAACAGTTCCTAAATTATGGATGGCTTTTAAATAACCGGGCTGAATTTGTATGGCCGTTTCAAACGCCTTTATCGCGCCGGAATAATTTTTCTGATGCTTATAAAAAAGTCCCAGAAGATTATGGTATTTTGCCTGTTTAGGGTTATATTTAATGGCCTTTTTGATATGTGCCATACCTTCGTCCGGCTTTTTCTGTTTCTCCAGCGCAATGGCCCAGTTAAACCAGGCGTCGGCATAATCTTCCTTCAGGCTCGTGGCTTTTTCATAGGAATGGATGGCCTCCTGCAAATTATCAAGCTCGTAATAAAGATTACCTAAATTATTATATACATGGGGCTGACGGGCATTTTCCCTGAGCGAGGCCAGTAAAAATTTCTCCGCCGCTTTAAAATCTCCCTTTGCCTTCATAAAGGCCCCTAGCAGCTGCAGCGTGTTGGGTTCCGTGGGAGACAGGCTTAAAATATTCTGGCATATTTCGATGGCATCATCCGTATGGCCTGATTGATGCAGCGAAAGTGATTCTTGCAGTTTTTGTTGAATATCGTTTAACATCCGCGCAGTATAACAGAAATATTAATCCTCGAAATAGCAAAAACGCCAAGTCATAATCTAAAGACTGATATTAATGAAAGTTTCCTGACAGTCATGAACCAGAAACCCCAATCCCAGCCCCGGCCCCAGCCCCGGTCCCAGCTACAGTCAAAGTCCCGGAGCCAATCCGTTTTTTTCTCCGGGGCTATATGGGGCAGTGCTTTTCGGCCTTTTTATCTTGTGGGGGTGATTTATGGTCTTGGGATTATGGCGGTTTGGTTTTTGGTGACGCTTGGGGTTATGAATTTTCCGCTTGCGGAATATGACATGGCGCTTTGGCATGGACATGAAATGGTTTTTGGCTTTTCCGGGGCCGTGGTTGCGGGKTTTGTCTTAACGGCCTTGCCGGGCTGGGCCGGGACGACAGAAATTGACAGGGGACGGCTTGCCTTGTTGGTGGGCCTGTGGTTTTTGGGCCGGCTTGCGATCTATAGCGGTGGATGGATGCCGCCTTATATGGTGATGCTGCTTGATTGCAGCCTGTTTTTAGTGGCCATGATAATGGTGCTGCCCGGCTTGCTTCGGGCAGAAAACAAGTATTTTCTGTTGCTGATCCCCATATTTCTTTTGCTCTTTGCCGGTAATGTAGTTTTTCATTTGGCCGTCATGGATGGTGATATGGGGCGGGCGTCATGGGGCATTCGCCTTGGGCTCATGGGGATCGTCGTAAAATTTGTCCTTGCTGGCGGTTTTCTGACCACGGTGTTCACCCAAAATGCCCTGAAGCAGAAAAATCTGACCGCGCTTCGTCATAACGTCCCGCTCGAATATGTCTCGGCAATTTCGCTTGGGTTGTTTGTTTATGGGGCTATGGCTGATGTCTCCGGCATTCTTTCGGCAGGTCTGGCCTTTTTTGCCGCCAGCGTTCAATTCGTGCGTTTCCTGCGCTGGCGAACTCTGTCTATGTTTGACGAGCCGCTGATTTTGGTCATGCATGTGTCATATCTGTGGTTCATTGCGGCGTTGATTTTATTCGGGATGGCAGAATTCACACCGGCAATATCACCGAATGTCTGGTTGCATGCGTTTACCGTCGGGGCGTTGAGCATGATGATGCTATCCTTGATCACGCGGGTTGCGCTGCGCCATACCGGGCGGCCTCTTATTCCGGCAAAGGCCATGATAGGGGCATTCGCCATGATGTTTTTAGCGGCGATAATAAGGGTGGCGGTCACATTGGGCCTGCTGCCGGGGGACTGGCTGCCCATTTCGGCGCTGATCTGGTGGGGCTCTTTCCTGCTTTATCTGATTTTTCACGGGGTGTTTCTGTTGCAACCCAGCTTGCCCAGAAAGGCCTAACGGTTGGCGCCGGGAACCCATAGGACGTCATCAGCACCATTATTATTGAGGGCGCGGCTCATGACAAAGGCGTGATCGGACAGACGGTTGAGATACCGAATGACGATGGGGTTAATCTCCTCTGTCTCGGCAATTTTAACCAGCAAACGTTCAGCCCGCCGGACGATGGTTCTGCACAGATGAAGATACGCCGCCGCCGCGCTGCCGCCCGGAAGCGTAAAGGAATTTAACGGGGCGAGATTCTCGTTCATATGATCGATTTCCTGTTCAAGGCGCAAAACCTGCGAGTCAACTATTCTCAATTCATATTCGGCTTTAACGGATCCTATAGGCGTTGACACATCGGCCCCCGCATCAAACAGATCATTTTGAATGCGGTACAGCATGTCATCATGCAGGGCCATCTCTTGATCTGTGGTATGAAGCCGCGCAAGACCATAAGCCGCGTTGGCTTCATCAATGGTGCCGTAAGCCTCGATACGCGGGGCATATTTGGGTTGCCGGCTGCCGTCGGTTAACGACGTCTGCCCCTTGTCACCGCCGCGCGTGTAAATCTTTGTCAATTTAACCATGGGATGTTCCTAAACGTAAAGATAAAGATACAGCACGACCAAGGCCAATGTGGCAAATTGCGCCACAACCCTTGCCTGCATCAATTTATTGCCGTTTTTCCGGTTAAAATCGCCGCCTTTGCTCATGGCGGCGACGCCGGTAATCATAATGCCGCCGGTAATAAATATGCCAATAATAATCAGAATCAGAAGCCAGTTCATTAGAAAAATTCCTTTTTACTTCAGGGTTTTAGAATAATGTCAGCAAATAATGTGATTTAAACGTATTTTATTTTGCCGCCAAAGAAGTATAAATGATTTGGATGGTAAAGATCATATAAGATTATAATCTTATTTATCAAAGAGACAATATGTCTCTAAAAAATAGTTTTCTGAGGGAGTGAAATATGCGATCAATTCGTCTGATGGGTATTGTTGCCAGCGCTGTAATCATGTTATCCAGCTTTTTTTTCGTTGCCTATGCCGGTGGCGATAAGGGGGACAAGTCATTTTTATGGCTGGAAGAGGTCGAGGGTGAAAAGGCGCTGGATTGGGTGCGTGCGCAGAATAAAGCCACTCTGGATGAGCTTACCGCAGACCCGCTTTACAAAGATTTTAAAAAACAGGCTTTTGATATCCTGACCGCTTCCGACCGCATTACGTCGGGCAATATTCGCGGTGGTTATATTTATAATTTCTGGCGGGATACCACCCATATACGTGGTATTTGGCGCAGAACCACAGTTGATAGCTATAAAGCCGGCAGCTCCCMATGGGAAATGCTGCTTGATATTGATAAATTGGCTGCAGATGAGAATGAAAACTGGATTTATAAAGGCGCCGATTGCCTTGCGCCCGAATATAACCGCTGCCTGATCAGCCTGTCGCCGGGCGGCACAGATGCCACCACATACCGCGAATTTGACATTGCCGCCAAAGCCTTTGTTTCGGGCGGTTTTCAGGTGCCGCTATCCAAGACTTACCTTGGCTGGGAAGATAAAGACAATTTATTGATCGCGACCGATTGGGGCCCGGATGCATCGGGTGCCTCGGCCATGAATACATCGGGTTATCCCCGTATTATGAAACGCTGGACGCGGGGCAGTGATCTTGCATCGGCTAAAATTTTGCTTGAGATGGATAAGGCAGAGACATTTGCTYTCCCCGTTACTTTTACCCGGCCGGGTGGCAAAGCCAATTTTATTCTGCGCGGCCATGATTTTTATCATTTCACCTATTATGCGGTGGATAAAAATGGCGGCTTGAAAAAATTGCCGCTGCCGAAAAAAATAAATTTGGTGGGCCTGTATAAAGGTCAAATTCTGGTCAGCCTGAAAGAAGACTGGCAAGGGAATAAATCCGGTAGTCTGGTGAGTTTTTCACTGGATGACTTTATGAATAGTGGCAAAATTACCCGGCTCAACCGGGTCTATGATCCGGGCATGAACGGTACCATAGAGAATGTTGTGGTGGCAAAGGACAAGGTCTATGTCATGGGCCTTGAACATGTTTCAAGCCGTATCCGCGCCGCTTCTTTTGATGGGGGGCATTGGTCGAGCAAGAAAATTGATTTGGGCGGCGATGATGTTGTCTCCATACTCTCGGCGAGCGCCGACAGTAATGATATGCTTATGATGCGCAATGGTTTGCTCACCCCCAGCAGTCTTTATTTTGTTAATTTTGAGGACGGCGTTGACATTAAATTACAATCTTTGCCGCCCCGCTTTGACACCCGTGACCTGATTGTCGATAAACGCTTTGCCACCAGTAAGGACGGCACCAAAATTCCCTATTTCATCGTCTATAAAAAAGGCACGAAACTGGATAAGAAAACGTCGGTTCTGCAATATGGCTATGGTGGCTTCGAAATTTCTATTCTGCCGCGTTACAACGCGCTTCGGGGAAAACTGTGGATGGAAAAGGGCGGGGCTTATGTGATCGCCAATATTCGCGGCGGCGGGGAATATGGCCCGCGCTGGCATCAGGCGGCCCTTCATGAAAATCGCCAGCGCGCTTTTGATGATTTTTTCGCCGTCGCCGAAGACGTGCAGAATAGCGGCCTCAGTTCGCCGGAACATTACGGCGCGGACGGGCGCAGCAACGGCGGGCTTCTTATGGGGGTCAGCTTCACCCAGAGGCCGGATCTGTTTAATGCCATTATCTGCGGCGTGCCATTGCTTGATATGAAACGCTATAATAAATTGCTGGCCGGGGCCAGCTGGATGGCGGAATATGGTAATCCAGATACGGACGACTGGGACTATATCAAGAAATATTCGCCGCTGCAGAACTTAAACAAGGATGAAAAATATCCCAAGGTTTATTTCTTTACCTCGACCAAGGATGACCGGGTTCATCCGGCCCATGCTCGCAAAATGGCGGCAAAAATGGCGGCTCAAGGTCATGAATTCTATTATTATGAAAATATCGAAGGCGGCCATAAAGGCAACGCCAATTACGACCAGGAAGCCAGCATGCGCGCCTTGGAATATATCTATCTCTGGCGCCAGCTAGGCCCTAAAGACTAAAATGAAAAACTAAAAAAATGGCCGCGCAATATTGTAAAAATATTGGCGGCCAAGTTAGTTGTCAGAACATGAGTTCTGACGGGGATAACATTAATATCAGTAGAATATACTTTTATAGCCATAATTGCAAAATATTATTTTGTTTCTTTGCAGAAAAATAAGGCAATAGTCGGCACCCTTTAATTCGACGACAAAAGTCGCCATCATTTAATTCGACGACAAAAGTCGCCATCATTTAATTCGACGACAAAAGTCGCCATCATTTAATTCGACGACAAAAGTCGTCGGGCAATAACATCCGCCTGAATTTCTGCTGCGCCCTCGAAAATATTTAAAATTCTGGCGTCGCAAAGAACGCGGCTGATTTGATATTCCAGCGCATAACCATTGCCGCCGTGGATTTGCAGGGCATTATCCGCCGTGCTCCATGCCACCCGCGCGCCGAGCAATTTTGCCATGCCGGCTTCAAGGTCGCAGCGTTTGTCTTCGTCTTTCTGACGCGCCGCGAAATAGGTCAGTTGGCGGGTCATCATAATTTCCACAGCGGCGAGGGCTATTTTGCCGTGAACGCGCGGGAAGTTATATATGGGCTGGCCAAATTGCACCCGCTCTGTGGCATATCTCAGGCCCAGTTCCATGGCATTCTGGGCGACACCCAAGGCCCGGGCGGCGGTTTGAATACGGGCGCTTTCAAAGGTGGTCATCAATTGCTTGAAACCATTACCTTCTTCGCCGCCCAGAAGATTTTCCGCTTTGACTTCAAAACCATCGAAGCCCAATTCAAATTCTTTCATGCCCCGGTAGCCCAGAACTTCGATTTCGCCGCCGGTCATGCCGTCTGTGGGGAAGGGGTTATCCTCTGTCCCGCGCTGTTTTTCGGCCAGAAACATGCTGAGGCCTTTATAGCCCGGCTGATCCGGATTGGTGCGCACAAGCAACGTCATGACGTCCGCGCGCGCCGCATGGGTGATCCATGTTTTATTACCTGTGATGCGATATTTGTCGCCGTCTTTTATGGCGCGGGTTTTAAGGGAACCAAGATCGGAACCAACATTAGGTTCGGTAAAAACCGCTGTGGGCAGAATTTCGCCCATGGCAATCTTCGGCAGCCATTGCTTTTTCTGTGCCTCGGTTCCGCCGCCCATGATCAATTCAGCGGCAATTTCGGAACGGGTGCCGAGCGAGCCAACACCGATATAGCCGCGCGAAAGCTCTTCGGAAACAATGCACATGCTGGTTTTTCCAAGGCCGGAACCACCATATTCTTCGGGGATGGTGAGGCCAAAGACGCCCATTTCGCTCATTTTATCAATGATCTCCATGGGGATATAGTCATCCTTTAAATGCCAATCATGGGCGTGGGGACTGACTTCTTCATTGGCAAATCGTCGGAATTGCTCCCGGATCATGTCATACATGTCGTCCAGTCCGAGGTTACCAAAGGCTCCTGTATCAAGGCTATGCTCAATCAGGCGGGCCAGTTTTTCGCGATTGCCGGGATTATTGCCGCCATTGATCAGTTGGGTCACTTCTGGCGTATGGAGAGCCTGAACATCATCATCGCTGATCCACATATCTGCCGGGCGGATGATCTCGCCCTGACTCATGGGAATGCCGCCCAGAATTTGCGACAGATACTCGCCAAATCCAATGCGAACAATCAATTCTTCCAATTCGGTAAATTTGCCTTCAGACTCAAGGGCCACTGCCCAGTTCAATGTCTGCCGCAAGGCCTCGACATAGGTGCAGAGCCAGGAAAAACCATGACAGGCATATTGATGTTCTTCCATGAGCCGGCGGTCAAGTCTGCCGTCCTTCATCAGATGCTCTTTAAGGCTATCCCGCGCGGCATCCGCATATATGCCCGCCGCATCCACAGCGGCGGTGCAAGTTTGAAATAAAAGGCTGTTCATCAGGTGTTTCCGGCGTTGTTTCCGGCTTCGACACAATCTTCGAAAGTGCGAAGGCCGGGCCGTTTTGCACTGACCAGAACGGCCATATTGCCGGGCTTATGCTGGTTTTTCCACATTTTGGTATGGGCCTTTGGAATATCTTCCCATGAAAAAACCTCTGACATGCAAGGATCAACGCGTCGTTCAATCACCAGATCATTGGCAAGAGAAGCTTGTTTCAGGTTGGCAAAATGGCTGCCTTGGATTCGTTTCTGGCGCATCCAGACAAAACGGGCATCAAAGGTCAGGTTAAAGCCCGTGGTTCCAGCGCAGAAAACCACCATGCCGCCGCGCTTGACCACAAAACAGGATACCGGGAAGGTGGCTTCGCCGGGATGTTCAAAGACAAAATCCACATCATTGCCCTTGCCGGTAATATTCCAGATCGCCTTGCCAAATTCACGGGCCTTTTTATTGTAAGCCGAATAAACTTTCGTATCACTCACCGGCGGCAGTTGCCCCCAACAGTCAAAATTATTGCGATTAATGACCCCCTTGGCCCCCAGTGACATGACAAAATCCCGCTTGCTTTCATCGGAAATCACGCCAATGGCATGGGCCCCCGCCGCCGCAATCAATTGAACGGCCATGGAACCAAGTCCGCCGGACGCGCCCCAGACAAGGACATTATGACCGGGCCGCAATATATGGGGACGATGACCAAATAACATACGGTAAGCTGTGGCGAGCGTCAGCGTATAACAGGCGCTCTCTTCCCATGTCAGATGTTTGGGCCGATGCATGAGCTGTCGGGCCTGTATATTTGTAAATTGGGCGAATGAGCCGTTCGGTGTTTCATAACCCCATATTTTTTGTGATGGGCTGTTCATAGGGTCGCCGCCGTTGCATTCTTCGTCATCGCCGTCGTCCTGATTACAATGGACGATAACCTCATCACCGACTTTAAAGCGTTTCACCCGCCGGCCTACTTTATAAACAATGCCCGAGGCATCGGAGCCCGGAATATGATAGTCTGCGCCGTGAACGTCAAACATGGATATGGGAACGCCAAGGCCCGTCCAAATGCCGTTATAATTCACGCCGGCGGCCATGACCAAAATGAGAACTTCGTCAGATTCAATTTCGGGAACATCAACAATTTCCTGCAGCATGGATTCTTCGGGTGGCCCCTGGCGATCCCGGCGAATGGCCCAGGCATGCATTTTTTTAGGGACATGGCCAAGGGGCGGAATTTCGCCCAGATCATATAAATCCTTGATTTCAAAATTACCTTCGAGTGAATTTAGTTTTGTCTGTTGATTATCAATTGTTTCTGTCATGTTAATTCTCGATTTCCCTAAAACTTATAGTGTATGTTAATATTACAACATATTGTGATTTAAGCCGTACCGTAAATTGAACTAGAAATAAATTTTAAACTATTTTCTATCAGGTTGCGTTAATATTATGTTGCGCCGCAACAATAATTATATTATTTCTTATAGAAGGTCTAGAGGGTAATTATATTTTATTTTTCTGGCTATAATTAACGCATACAAGATGTTAAAGCTATCGGGGTTTAAAGTATTATGTTGCAGGAGCGAATATTATGTCTCAAAAAGAACCAGAAAAAGACAGGATGCCAAAGGACAGGCCATGGCTTTTTCGCACCTATTCCGGCCATTCTTCGGCGGCCGCGTCTAATGCCCTTTACCGCACTAACCTTAAAAAAGGCCAAACGGGACTTTCGGTCGCATTCGATCTTCCCACCCAGACAGGATATGACAGTGATCATATATTAGCAAGAGGGGAAGTGGGAAAGGTTGGCGTCCCCATATGTCATCTGGGYGACATGCARACTTTRTTTGAGAATATTCCGCTGGAACARATGAAYACCTCTATGACCATCAATGCCCCGGCGCCGTGGCTGCTGGCGCTGTATGTGGCGGCGGCAGAAGAACAGGGTGTCGCCAGAGCAAAACTTTCCGGTACGGTACAGAATGACATTATCAAGGAATATTTAAGCCGGGGCACCTATATTTTTCCGCCGGAACCAAGCATGCGGCTGATTACAGATGTGATCAGCTTTACCTATAAAGAGATACCGCGCTGGAATCCGACCAATGTTTGCAGTTATCATCTGCAAGAAGCGGGGGCAACGCCAACCCAGGAATTGGCTTTTGCTCTGGCAACCTCAATCGCGGTGCTGGATGCGCTGAAAGCGGGTGGACAGGTGAGCGCGGAAGATTTCCCGGCCGTCGTGGGCCGAATCAGCTTTTTTGTCAACGCGGGGATGCGCTTTGTCACAGAAATTGCCAAAATGCGGGCCTTTGTTGATTTGTGGGATGAAATCACGCGAGAGAGATACGGCGTTGAAGACCCAAAATATCGCCGTTTTCGTTATGGCGTGCAGGTCAATTCACTGGGCCTTACGGAACAGCAGCCGGAAAATAATGTTTACCGCATTATGATTGAAATGCTGGCGGTGGTGCTCAGCAAAAAAGCCCGCGCCCGCGCGGTGCAATTGCCCGCATGGAACGAAGCCCTGGGCCTGCCGCGTCCGTGGGATCAGCAATGGTCGCTGCGGCTGCAACAGATTATGGCCATGGAAACCGACCTGCTGGAATATGAAGACCTGTTTGATGGCTCCAAAGTAATGGATGAAAAGGTTGAGGCTTTAAAAGCTGAAACGCGCGCAGAACTTGCCCGTATCGAGGAAATGGGCGGGGCCATCGYRGCGGTGGAAACGGCCTATATGAAGAATCTGCTGGTAACGTCCAATAGCCAGCGCATTCAAGCTATTGAAAGCGGCGAGCAGACGGTGATCGGGGTCAATAAATTTACCGAAACCGCGCCGTCTCCGCTTATGGCTGATGGTGATGGCGGCATCATGACCGTTGATCCCAAGGCCGAAGCGGAACAGATCGCGCGGCTGACACATTGGCGCGCAGAACGGGATGATGAGGCGGTACGCCGGGCCATTGCGGATTTAAAAGCGGCGGCTGTATCAGGCCAGAATATCATGGAACCCAGTATCGCCGCCGCGAAAGCGGGGGTCACCACGGGCGAATGGGGGCAGGCTTTGCGGGATGTCTTCGGGGAATATCGCGCACCCACAGGGGTGGGAAGTCAATCGGGGGATGAGGAAAAATTTGCAGAAATTCGTCAGAAAGTGAAACAGGTTTCAAAAACACTGGGCGCTGACATACGCTTTCTGGTGGGCAAGCCCGGCCTTGACGGTCATTCCAACGGCGCAGAGCAGATCGCCGTTCGTGCGGCGGAAGCAGGCATGGCGGTTTTTTATGACGGGATACGCCTGACCCCGGATGAAATTGTGTCCTCTGCCCTTGAACATAAGGTGCACGGCGTTGGCCTGTCGATTCTGTCCGGGTCGCATATTCCTCTGGTGAAAGAGGTGATGGCCCTGATGGAAAAAGCCGGCCTCGGCGCGGTTCCCGTGGTCGTCGGCGGCATCATTCCAAAGGAGGACGAACGGGTCTTGCTGGATATGGGCGTGACCCGCATCTATACCCCGAAAGATTATCAAATGACCCATATCATGGAAGACATCACCGCCATCATTGGTCGCCGCCATAACAGCTATCCTTATTAAGTGGGGAGGATGTAAAAAAGGCGATCATTAAGATCGCCTTTTTTGTTGCTGATAGAGATCAGATATTATTTCTGCCGCCGTTTTCGGGCAAGGCCCAGACCCAAAAGGCCCAGTCCAAGCAAAGCCAATGGTGCCGGTTCCGGAACCTTGTTATACGTAACTTTGAGATTGGAAATTTCCATTGGTCCGGTATAATTGCTTAATGTATCTCCCCAGATTACATTCAGACCATTGCCATTGCGCGGGGCACCCGTGCCCACGTAACCGGGATAGGGAGAGCCGGGGTCGCCAAATACGACATTATCGCTCAGATCGGAAAGCTTGACCATATTGCCATCAACCCGCAAACCATTTGAGCCGAAAAGTGAGGCAACCGCCGGGGCATCAAATAACCAGCTGATGTCTGCAGCGTTAAATTCATAAATCAACCAGTTGCTGGCGGTATCTTTCAAATCATTACCACGATAGTCGCCACCCTGGGCCAAAATGGCATAATTTGATCCGTCGGTGACCCAGAAGTTCAGATAGGGTATTTTGGCGCCGGGGATTCCGGTACCTCTGTCAAAAGAAACGGATACCAGTTCGTTAACTTTCCAACCATCAAAATAGCTGGTGCCATAACCGACCTTTTGACCGCTTCGGGGTGTTGCGGCACTGAAACCATTCCCTGTCCCATTTTCGGTAATGGTCAAATCCAGATCCCAAKGGGCGATTATGGAACCATCATTGTTGCGGATTTTAAAGGTGTTAAAACCGATATCTTCGGCATTATATTCAACAACGGCGGCTTGCGCCACATTTGCCAGCGGCAAGGCCAAGGCGGCCAAGGCGATTAAAAATATCTTTTTCATAAATACTCCCATTATAGTTGTTTTGATATCAAGCGAAGTTATCCTTAGTTGTTAATTAAAGCAAGATTCGTACCAGTTTCATAATGTTTTGATAATAAAGCATATTTTTTATAATTATTTTTATGTCCCCTTAAAGTTGTAAAATAACCTGACACATTTGCCATAAAAAAAAGGTATATTTTACAGTTTGTTCATTTTGGGTTAAGGTTTGTTAAATAGGAAAAGCGGATGAAAAAATGCAAAAATTTTTGCATTTTTATTTTTTTGGATTACATCTTTCAGTGTGCTTGCTGTGGCATCGGAGGGTGACCGGTGGGGTAATTAACATACTTCTCAACGGCTTTCATAAGGCGGCTTCCCAGACTGATACAGACCGTTATCTGAGATATCTTACTAATGACGGCGGCTTTATTTATGGGTACGGATGATTGGGAGCGTTGGTCATTGCCGCCGGATTTTAAGGCTTATGTGGCGGCACGGTTCAAGGAGGGAACGGGCTGGGCCTATAAACCTCTGGAACGTCATATTTCTTTTTCTCCGGATCGTAAGGTGGCATGCTTTGACGAGATTACAAAATCCAAAAAATGGAACCTTTTTCGGGGTGCCGGAATTAGTGCGAGGATAGCCTGAGCTCAGCGCCGGTGTTTGTGGGCTAAAAACATAAATATTCTCTTCTATACCCTCATTCAAAATCCACTGTTTCCCCACTTTCCCGCATAAATATCAGGGTTTTGCTCTTGTCTCTTTTGGCATAGCGCCGGCCATTTTTATCGCTCAGAAGATCATGATGCMGATATATGGGGGTTTTATAGCCTAGCAGGAATTGCAACAAACGATGCAGATGGGTTGCGGTAAAAAGATCTTTGCCGCGAATGATATGACTGATTTTTTGCAAATGATCGTCAACCACCACCGACAGATGATAACTTGTGGGAATATCTTTACGGGCAAGAACCACATCTCCGATTATTTCGCGCAAAGTCTCTGGGCCGGTGATTTGCTCACCAGCTTCCAGATCARTCCACGCAAGAGYGGTGTCTTTTGCCAGCTCAAGAGCCTTTGTCATATCAAGGCGCAGGGCATAGGGCCGGCCCGCCTCCATATGATCTCGCCGCTCTGCTGCTGACAAATTCCGGCAAATTCCGGGGTAAACCGGCTCTTCTGACTGTAAATCATGGGGCGCACGGCCACTTTCTTCAATCTCCCGGTTGATGTCTTTGCGGGTGCAGAAGCACGGGAACAGCAATTTTTGTTTGTCCAGAATATTCAGAGCCTGACGATAATCTCTCATAWGGTCGGACTGCCGCCGAA
Organism: Alphaproteobacteria bacterium; assembly: GCA_002402225.1. Lineage (GTDB taxonomy): Bacteria > Pseudomonadota > Alphaproteobacteria > Sphingomonadales > Emcibacteraceae > Paremcibacter. Next base: position 14,819 of record NVVM01000021.1, on the reverse strand, counting down.
CGGGCGTCTCCCATATTAGGCCGATCCATTTCAGATCCTCATATATGGCCGTTTCATATTCCATTTTGCAACGCCCGTGATCAATATCTTCGATCCGAAGCAAAAATTTTCCGCCATGCTTATGGGCGAAATCAGCGGCCAGCTTTGCAGAATAAGCATGGCCAAGGTGAAGATAACCCGTCGGACTGGGCGCAAAACGGGTGATGATGGGCGTTTGATATTCCATAAAGCCCATTGTTAAATTTGCGGCGGGGTTGGTCAAGGTGAAGTTGAAAAGAACGTCATAAATATAAATTATACAGAATTAACCCTAAAGATGTTATGCTGCGCGAAGGAGAGACAATACAGGAGAATGAATTGCCCTTGTCTCATGAGGCGGATGTCAAAAACAAATCGCTGGATGCCTGTCCGGCCTTGGTGTTGAATGCGGATTTTAAACCGCTCAGCTATTTCCCCTTGTCGCTCTGGTCATGGCAGGATGTGATCAAAGCGGTCTATCTTGATCGGGTGATCGTGGTTGAGGAATATGACAGAGTKGTTCATTNNACGACATCACAAATCAGGCTGCCAAGCGTCATATCATTGAAAGAATATATCTCCCCCGGGGCGCACCCCAGTTTTACCCGGTTTAACCTGTTTTTGCGCGATCGCTTTACCTGTCAATATTGTGGTTTTATGGCGGGAAATGGCCGGGAGTTGACTTTCGATCATGTCATTCCAAGGCGGCTGGGCGGCAGAACCAGCTGGCAGAATATAACGGCAGCCTGCCCGACCTGTAACCTTAAAAAAGGCGGGCGCACGCCGCAAGAGGCCCATATGACCATGCGCAAAAAACCTTATCGGCCTACTTTATATGACTTGCAGAATATTGGACGGTCTTATCCGCCAAATTATCTGCATGAGAGCTGGCGCGATTTTCTCTATTGGGATAGTGAGCTGGATAGATGATTAGGTCCTAGACACGTTCGGCGATTTTGATGACGGTCTTGCAGCCAAACTTGATGAGTCCGGATAGCAGGCTATAGCCCGGGGCCTGATGCGCGCCGTTTTCAATGGCTATATCCCGATGCTCAATCTCTTCTAGGCGAAATTTTTCCAGTTCCTCTGCCAAAGCCTGTTCGTCTTCGCCCAGTTCTTTGATCTGGGCGGCATAATGTTCGTCAATGACGGTTTCAACGGCTTCCGTACAAACCATGGCGGCTTTTTCGCCCAGCAGAGCCGTGCCGGCGCCAAGGGCAAAGCCCGCCACATGCCAAAAGGGCGTCAATAATGTCGGACGTGCGCCGCGCTGACGGATCAATTCATTAAAACGTTCCAGATGGACGTCTTCCTGACTTTTCATATGTTTGATGGTATCGCTCATGGGATGTTTATCCCCAARGACAGCCAGCTGGCCCTGATAAATCCGCACCGCACCATATTCGCCGGCATGGTCAACCCGAAGCAAGCGGTCTATCATCTGTTTTTTATTCAGTGATGTGGGGTGCGGTGGTTTCTGATCAGCTTGTGCGGGCATGTTTCCTCCTTAGGCTGAAGACCACGGCGAAAGTGACAAACTGGGCCACGATGAAGGAAATCAGGAAATTATATCCCGCCATGGATATGCCAAACATTTCCCAGGGAAYTTCATCGCATAACACGAGATTGCTTTCCATCATGCTGTCGAACAGGGATTCCATATCTGCGCTGGCGTTAATGCCGCCGGCGGTGCAGGTCGTCGGCCCGGCCCACCATTTTTGTTCAATTCCTGCATGATAACCGCTGACAACAATGCTCACATCAAGGGCGATGATCACGGCCCATGCATAAAGATTTTGTAGAGGCCGGTCATATTTTTTCAGCAGCAATCCGGCCCCGGACAGGCCAAGGATCACCATATGGGCATAACGCTGCGTCCAGCAAAGGTCACAAGGGGCCAAGCCACCAATATATTGAAAGCCATATGCCCCCGCCAAAAGAGATGCGGATGTGACAAAAGCCAGCATCAACGGATTGTACCAGAAATAGCCTATCAGCTGTGCTAACGGGTTTCTATTATTTGACATGTTTTCTATACTTGCTTTTTATTTTATGTCAGGATAGGGGTTGAAAAAAATAGATCAACAGGAAAACGACTATTAATGGAAAATATGCTAAATGACCGTCTGAATTGGGACTTAATCAAGGAAAATCTTGAATTACATAATCATTATGTCGCCCCGGACATATTGAAAGAGGATATAGCAGAGAAAATCGTGGATTGTATGCAATCCAAGGTGCCTTGGCAAATCGCCTTCAGGCAGGGCAACAGGGATGTTACGGTCAGTCAAGCGGAAGTGCGCAATTGGACCCGGGAACAAAATGCCGCATTTCATAAATCCTTGATCACTCAGGCACAAAAAGAATATCAATTTTATTATAATCGTTATCCGATGATTGATGCTTATATACAGGGGCGGRATCCGGACTTATATCTCCATAAATTCACAGAATTCTTGAATGGGGAAGATTTTCTAAAATTTGCCCGCCATATTACCGGTGATATGGAAATTCGTAAATCTGAATCCCACGCAGCCTGTTACATTCCCGGAAATTTTCTGAAACTCCATGATGATTTCAGTACAAAAAAAATGGACCGCAGGTATGCCTTGGTGTTTAATCTGTCCAAACGATGGATTTCAGACTGGGGCGGATTGTTGCAATTGGTCGATGACAACAGGGTGATTGAAACCGTGGTGCCAAGCTTTAATAGCGTATCCATTCTGCGTTTGCCGCAAAAACATCAAGTTTCCTATGTTGCCCCCTATGCCACGGAAAGCCGGTTTACCATTACGGTCTGGCTGCGGGCGGATTAGGGCGATAGCCCTAAATATATTTTAACGCAATGAAACTGCCCAGTAATAATACGCAGAAAATCAACGCCAATAGTCCCAGTCTTTTTTCGATGAAATTGCGGATCGGGACACCAAATTTCCAGAGTAGAAACGCCACAAGGAAAAAACGCGCGGAACGGGACAGGGCGCTGGCGATGATGAAGGTGGTGAGCGACATCTCGGTCATGCCGCTGGCGATGGTGACAACTTTGTATGGGACTGGTGAAAATCCCGCTATGCTGACGATCCACGCGCCCCATTCATTATATTTTGCCTGAAACCATAAAAATTTATCCTGCATATGGTAAAAATCAATGATCGGCTGCCCAATAATATCAAACAGGGCATAGCCAATGAAATACCCGAATATGCCGCCCAAAACCGACGCGATGGAACAGACAAAGGCGATGCGCCATGCCCGCGTGGGGGCCGCAAGAACCATGGGAATCAGCAAAATATCCGGCGGAATGGGAAAGAATGAACTTTCGGTGAAGGATAGAATCGCCAGAATCCATAATGCTTTTGGATGTTCTGCCTTGGCCAATGTCCAATCATACAGGCTTCTTATCATGGGTCCCTCATGTGATTTTTTATAAATTTTTCCGTGTGTTCTGCGCTTGTGAGTATCTTTACAGTATTTTTATTTAAGAAAAAGTTATTTATGAGGTATTTTATTCGTAAGCATATAGCCTTATTTGATTAAAAACTTCCGGGCTTGATTAAAAATTTCCAGGGTGATACTTCTGCGCCTCTGTCCTGCATGACTTCGATAAGCACAGGTTCANNAASGSYNGNATASCCWWWYSSWGAASWNGNTTGRNGCWGCTGCGGGCTGGTTGCGCGATAGGCGGTGACACCGAAACTTTCCGCCAGCTTGACAAAATCCGGATTATTCAGGTCTGATCCGATGAAATGGCCGTTATATTGTGTTTTCTGGTCGCGCCGGACATTGCCATAAGATGAATTGTTAAAAATGATGATCACCACGGGGATATTATATTGCGCCGCCGTGGCCAATTCCGAAGCACAAAACATAAAGCCGCCGTCGCCATTGATGGAGATAACAGCCTTGTCCGGGTTGGCGATTTTTACCCCTAACGCTGTTGGGAAACCAAAACCAAGATTCCCTTGATAACCGCAGCTGACAAAAGTTCGCGGCATATAAACAGGAAAGCCATAGGCGGCGGCAAATCCTGTTTGGCAGACTTCATCCACAAGAAAGCCATCGCGCGGCAGAATATCCCGAATGACTTTTAAATAATCCAGCTGCGGTTGTATCTCTTGAACCTCAAGATGGGACGCGGCTTTTGCGGCGGCAATTTTCTCGCGTCGTCCTGACCCGGAAACAGAAGCGCGGGTCAGGGCAAGAACCAAAGCAGATGCACCGTCTTTGGCATCGGCAAGAAGGGCAACATCATTATCCAGCCGATCCATTTCGACAGCATCAATATCCAGCCGCACTAATTTCTTGCCCGGCAGGCTGCGCTTATATTCCATAAAACTTCCCCAGCGCATGTAGGGAATTTCAAGGCGACTTCCAATGCCGATAATCACATCTGTTTCGGGCCATAATTTATAGGCTGCGGCAATATTGAGGCCCATCTCCTGATCATCGCCGACAATGCCGCGCCCGCTGCGAAAGCCAACAACAGGGGCCTCAAGGTGTTCGGCCAGTGCCTTAACCTCATCACTGGCATGCTGCGCGCCGCCGCCCACAAAAATCATAGGGGCCTTGGCGTCTTTTAAAAGCTTTACGGCGCGGTCTATCTCATCTGCATTCACGACAGGCGGCGGGATAACAGGAGCAGCAGGCWAGGCCGCCATCTCGGTTGGTCGTCCAAAGTCATCCCAGCAGAGCTGTAAGGAAACCGGGCCCTGTCGGCCTGAGGTGGCTTGACTGATTGCTTCGTTCAATAGGCTGGGCGTTTGCGCCGGGTCATCCACATGGGCGGCCCATTTCGTTAAGCCTTTCAGGATTGAAAGCTGATCCGGCAATTCATGGAGGTGGCCGCGCCCGGATCCCTTGAAACTGGTGGGAACCTCTCCTGTCAGGCATAAAACAGGCGTGCAGGTGCCGTAAGCTGTACATAAAGCCGCCGTTGTATTCAGAACGCCGGGGCCCGGAACCGGCGAAAATACCCCAAGCTTACCGGTGGATTTTGCATAGCCATAAGCCATATAGGCCAATCCCTGTTCATGGCGCGCGCCAATGACGCGAATGTCATCGCTTTTTTCATAGAGCGCATCAAAAAGGTCATACATCTGCGCGCCGGGAAGGCCGAAGACCGTATCGACATCATTATTTATCAGGCCTTCTACTAGGGCGATACTGGCATTCATTTGTCTCATGGTTTTTCCTCTTGATCTGTTCGGAAAGAAATGCGCTACTTAAATATATTGAGCATATAGTCAACAGATGTATGTGGCTCTTAGGGTAATCTAGTATAAATGCTTTCAAATTGAAAGTATTTATTGCCCGCTTTGATATTCCCGCCTTGATATTATGGTATCAGGTCGCGCGTAATGTGACGATTCATCAATTCAGATTCGCCCTAAAACAGAAGTTTKACGATGTAAAACATATCTCATGGTTTTYCATATTGAGAAATATTCCCATAACCTATTGTTTTTATTTGATTTTAAATTTYAACTTTTTATTGTTGACGAACATCTGCCTAGTGTACTATTAACCTAGTACACCAAGTCGCTAGAACAGGATGACAGCGCAAAGATAACGCAGAAACACAGTGAAAGAATTTAAACCCGATTTTAGGAGAATAGTTATGAACAGCATTTTAACAAACGATATCAGCACCAACAGCTTTTTGGGTCTTGTCATCAACAGTCAGAAAAACAACAGCAACAAGCTCTCTGCCCGCAAAACTTTCGGACGCAAAGCTTTTGTAAAAGTTGAAAGCAAAGAAGTTCTGATGAATATGGCCCTTGCCACGGTCATCATTGTCATGGGATTGACCATGGGGTCAGTATTTCAAAATAAAATGGAATTTTCCCAATATGCATCCCTTACGCAGAAGGCTGACGTTTAAATCCTTATTTTTATGTTAGTAGATTAGGCGCAGGATCCTAGATCACGCCTCTGCGCATTTGATCCAGCTCTATGGATTCAAACAGGGCTTTGAAGTTACCCTCGCCAAAACCATTATTGCCTTTGCGCTGGATAATTTCATAGAAGATCGGCCCAATAACGGTATTGGTGAAGATCTGTAACAAGATCCCCTCTTTTTTAGAGCCATCAATCAGGATGCGCCGCTTGCGCAGTTCCTCGACATTTTCATCATGATGATCAATACGGCTGTCAATCAAGTCAAAATAGGTATCAATGGTGTCTTGAAGCACAACATCATTGCCCCGAAGCTGATCGACGGTTTTATAGATATCCTTGGTGCCAAAGGCCACATGCTGGATGCCTTCRCCGYKATAYTCMWSCAGRWATTCYWCKATCTGKSWTTTGYCGTCKYKGSWTTCATTGAKSGGAATAYGRATTTTGCCGCAMGGGCTGGTCATGGCYTTGSWGRTMAGSCCYGTYWWWWYRCCSTCAATRTCGAAATAKYKSAWYTSACGGAARTTGAARATATYTTCRTAAAAYTYNGCCCAGTAAGACATGCGGCCCTGATAAACATTATGGGTCAGGTGATCAATCATCAGTAAACCACAATCTTGTACGTCAGCGTCTGCCGGGTCGGTAAAGGGCACAAAGTCAACGTCATAAATYGTCTGGCTGCCRTAACGGTCAACCAAATATARCCGGCTGCCGCCAATGCCTTCGATRGCYGGAATGTTAAGCTCCATGGGGCCGGCGTCACTTGGTACCGCCTGACCGCCATTGGCGATGGCATGTTTGTAAGCCACTTTTGCATCCTTCACGCGAAAGGCCATAGAGCAAATACTGGGGCCATGGGCAAAGGCATAGCGCTGGGCGAAGCTGTCCGGCTCCGCATTAATCAGGAAATTCACATCTCCCTGCCGGTAAAGGGTCACATCCTTGGACCTGTGACGGGCCACAGCTTTAAAGCCAAGTTTGCGGAACAGGCTGCGCAATTCTTCTGGATTGGGCGAGGCATATTCAATAAATTCAAACCCATCCAAACCCATTGGGTTCTCCTCAGGCGTATATTTAACCATTTCGCTTCTCCTCGTTGCTCCGGCATAAGTCGTTTAAGATATGAATGATTGTATTTTACACCTTATTTCCGGGAATATTGTTTTTATTTTTAGCTAATTTGGGCTAATAATGAATTTTAAAACCGAAAATAAGGAAAAAAGGGAATGGTGATTTCACTGGATGCCTCGGATAAGAAAATTTTAAATCTTATACAAAAGGATGCCACACTWACGCATCAGGATATYGCMGAGCAAACCGGCGTATCCACGACATCCGTTTGGCGGCGCATCAAAAACCTTGAAGAAGTTGGAGTCATCAAGGGGCAGGTTGCTTTGCTCGACCCCAAAAAAATTGGCATGCAGGTATGCGCCCTGATCAGCTTGCGACTGGTGCGGCACGGGGAGGATACGCGGGTGGAGTTTGAGGATTTCATTGCCTCGCGACCAGAGGTAATGGAATGTTACGCGGTGGTGGGCAATTATGATTATATGCTGGTGGTGCAAGTGCCATCGGTTGAAAATTACGAGGTTTTCCTGTCCCGCCATTTGCTCAGTCACCCTCTGGTGGCTTCATCCAATTCCAGTTTTACGCTGCGACGGGTAAAATATACCACTGCACATTCCCTGAATATGTGATAGATTTCTGTTARAGAAACGTAGGAATATTATGTTTATTGGTCATTATGCGGTTGGACTGGCCCTGAAATCGGTTGAGAAAAAGGCATCCTTGGGCATGTTGTTCATTGCGGTACAATTCGTCGATTTTCTGTTCTTCATTCTGGTACCTCTGGGCGTAGAGAAATTCAGATTGGTGGAGAATTACACAGCCATAAATCACTTTGATCTTTATTTTTATCCCTATACTCACGGGTTGCTGGCCGGCGTGATATGGGCCGTTCTGATTTATGGTTTATGGCGAAAATTGCCACTTTTCAAGRCTGTGGGCHATGGTCGGGTGSCGCTTGTHATGGCCTTGSCBDKYCKKWYCCACKKSYTYKYSRRKYKAWTSKTYCRWACGCCGGATTTGCCGTTACTTGGGGACAATAGTCCAAAGGTTGGTCTTGGCCTATGGAATAATTTTATGGGGACTATACTGCTGGAGATCGCCTTGCTGATTGGCGGCTTGCTGCTTTATTTGCGGGCAACGAAGGCGGTGTCGGCCATGGGGAAATACGCCATGATCATATTCATAGTCGTTATGATTGGCCTCTATATGATGGTGGTGACAGCTCCGTTTGACCCCAATGTCACGGCGATCACGGCGTCTGTGACCTCAATTGCAGTTTTTTTTATTTTCGCGGCGGTGGCATTTTGGCTGGACAGATATCGCGCCTAAGCGAGAAATTCAGCCATTGTTGCGAGCAGGGCTTCGTTCTCACTGTCAGTGCCAATGGTAATGCGCAATGCCCCGGCCAGACCATAATTGCCCACTGGCCGGACGATGATGCCTTTGGAGCGCAGGAATATATCAGCAGCAACAGACTGCTGCGCCCCGCCCGGGAAATGGACCAAAATAAAATTGCCCTGGCTTGGCGTGACCGTCAGCCCGAGCTTTTCCAATGCGCGGGATATTTTTGGCAGCCATGTCAGATTATGGGCTTTTGCCATGGCCATGTGATCCCTATCCAGAACAGCCGCTGCGGCGGCCGCCTGCGCGGCTGAGTTCACATTAAAGGTGCCCCTGATCCGGTTCAGAATATCCAATATGGACGCCGGGCCATAAGCCCAGCCAACACGCGCCCCCGCCAGACCATAAATTTTGGAAAAGGTACGGGTGACGATGGTATTTTCCAAACCATTATCCACCAGATCCAGCCCCGCGTCATAATCCGCTTGATCAACATATTCGGCATAGGCCGCATCCAGCACCAGTATAATATCATCGCGCAACCCATTGCGAAGCCGCAGGACTTCGGATTTGGCAAGATAAGTGCCGGTCGGATTATTGGGGTTGGCCAGATTAACAATTTTTGTCTTCGCCGTCACCGCCGCTAAAATCGCCCCTACATTGGCCGTGTAATTTTCTTCCTGCACCATAACGGGGGTCGCCCCGACCGCATGGATGGTGATGGGATAGGCAATGAAGCCATATTGGCAATAGATAATTTCATCGCCGTCCGTAGCATAGGCTTTGGCCACAAGATGGAGCAATTCCTCAGAGCCGTTTGAGCAAATGATCTGCTCTGGATTCAGTCCATGAACCTGTCCGATGGCGGCGCGAAGCGCGGAACAAGAAGGGTCTGGATAAAGTTGCAGCCCGGAATCAATGGCTTCCTTCGCGGCTGTCACAGCCTTGGGGCTTGGGCCCATGGGGCTTTCATTGGACGCCAGTTTAATCACCTTGCCGAAACCTTCGATTTTGGCATCCCCGGCCTTATAGGGGATGATATTCAATATGCCATTACGCGGTTTTACAGGGTGCATTTTTCGTCCTTTTGAATATTATTTGATTATTCCGGTACTGTTATAGGCTTATCGTCTGAATGATATTCTTGCAATAGCCGCCCGGTATTTTTTATTGATTTTTCAACAGCTTTTTCTTTGATATGGCCAAAACCCCTTATTTCAGAAGGGGCTGAGGCAAGGGCAACAGCGGCAGGAAAATTTTCTTGTGTCAGGGTTTTTCCAAAATTATCAAGCAGAATTTCATAATCACGGATTAATTGCCGTTCCATCTTGCGTTCTGCGCTTTTGCCAAAAACATCAAAAATGCTGCCGCGAAGGCCGCGCATTTTTGCAACTATTTTAAGTATGTTAAACATCCAGCCGCCAAATTCCATTTTTCGTAAGTGGCCCTTATTATCTTTGCGGGCCAGAAGCGGCGGGGCCATATGAAAATGGATTTTGAAATCGCCGTCAAATTGCTGATTTATTTTTCGTTCAAAGTCGCCGTTGGTATAAAGCCGCGCCACTTCATATTCATCTTTGATTGCCAGAAGTTTGAAGTAATTCCGGGCCACAGCCTGTGACAAATCATCACTGGAAACCCCCAGTTCCTTCTCCAGATCATGGATTTTATTGACCGCCGCAAGATAACGATCGGCGAGGGCCTGATCCTGATAGTCTTTCAGGTAATCCGCGCGATATTTCATGATATCGGCCAGCGTCGTCAAAGACGCCTCATTTGAAAGCGGGTGGGGCAGGGACCGCTCAATCATTGCCGTGTCTGCGGCGGCAATCCGCCCCCAGCTAAAGCTTTGCTTGTTGCTGTCCACGGCGGCAGCATTCAGCTCAATGGCGCGAAAGATCGCGGCCAGAGACAGGGGAATTTTCCCCTTTTGCCAGGCATAGCCGAACAGAAACATATTGGTGGCGATGCTGTCGCCCATAAGGGCCGTGGCCATCTTGGCGGCATTGACTTTATTCAAGGCATTTTCCCCGACGATGCTGCGGATATTCTGGCTGATCAGGTCATCATGAATGTCTGAATCCCGGTTCAGCACAAATTGAGCGGTCTGGTTCTTCTGGGTGTTCATGATGACCGATGTTTTCCCCTTGGCCAGCGTGCGCAATGATTCTCTGGAGCCGGCAACCACCATATCGCAGCCCAGCAAAAGATCAGCGGCCCCCGTGCCAATGCGCACCGCTTTTAAATCCCCGGCGCTTTTCGCCAGCCGCAGATAGCTGATGACGGATCCGCCCTTCTGGGCAAATCCTGTGAAGTCCAGAACGCTGGCGCCTTTGCCTTCTAAATGGGCGGCCATAACCATGATCTGGCCGATGGTGACGATGCCGGTGCCGCCAATGCCGGTGATCATGATGTCATAACCGCCGTTGATTTGGGCGGGTTCAGGCATCGTAATTTCAGGCATGGGGATTTGATTGATTAATTCCGCCGGGTTTACGCGGCTGCCTTTTTTGACGCTGCCGCCGTGAATGGTGACAAAGGACGGGCAGAAGCCATTGACGCAGGAATAATCCTTGTTGCAGCTTGACTGGTCGATGGCCCGCTTGCGGCCAAGTTCGGTTTCCTTTGGCACGATAGATACGCAGTTGGAGGCGACCGAGCAATCGCCGCAGGCCTCGCAGACCAGATCATTGATAAAGGCCCGTTTCGGCGGGTCGGGAAATTCATTCTTCTTGCGGCGGCGGCGTTTTTCGGAGGCGCAGGTCTGATCATAAATCAGGGCCGTCACGCCGGGGTATTTCCCGCAATTCGCGCTGAATTTCATCAAGCTGATCCCGGTGATGAATGGTTACGCCGGCGGCAAATTTGGCGTGACGGGGATATTTATTCGGCTCGTCCGTTACCACATAGATGGTTTTGACCCCTTCGGCATGAATTTGCTGACTGATTTGATCGACGGTCAGGATGCCTTCCAGAGGCTGGCCGCCGGTCATGGCAATGGCGTCATTATAAAGAATCTTATAGGTAATATTGCTTTTGGAAGCGATGGATTGGCGGATGGCGAGCAGGCCGGAATGATAATAGGTCCCGTCGCCCAGATTTTGAAAGATATGCTTTTCACGGGTGAAATTGCTTTGACCGATCCAATTGACCCCTTCACCGCCCATCTGGGTCAGGTTGCCCGTATTGCGACCCATGCCGCCGGCCATGAAATGACAGCCAATACCCAGCATGGCGCGGCTGCCTTCCGGCAGTTTGGTGGAGCTGCTGTGGGGACAGCCGGAACAGAAATAAGGCGTGCGGAAGTCCTTATTTTCAAGGGATTTTATATCATCAAGCTGCGTGCTTACTTGTCGGTTTATTTGATCCAGATTTCCGTTCAGACCAATTTCAGCCAGACCAATTTCAGCCAGCAGCGGCGTTAAGGCCTTGAGCACATCTTCCGGCGATAGCTCGCCCACGGAATTTAATATCTGTGTGCCGTTTTCATCCGTCTTGCCAAGGATAACCGGACGTTGGTCCTGCGGCATATTGTAAAAAATATCCCGTATTTGATTTTCAACGAAACTGCGCTTTTCCTCGACGACGATGATTTTCTTAAACTGACGGGCAAAAGCCGTGATGCCCACGGGTTCTATGGGCCATGTCAGGCCGATTTTATAGATGGAAATTCCGGCCTTTTCCGCCATGTCCTGATCAATGCCCGCATTGGCAAATGCCTGCATCAGGTCTAAATAACCCTTGCCGCAAGTCACAATGCCAAGAGGGGTTTTTCTTTGTTTGAAATGTGAAGTGCAATCCCAGATCAGTCTGTCAATGGGGTTGGCGCGGACGAAGGCATGGACGGCTTTTAATTTATGGTCAACAAGGCGGCCTTCCACCAAAGGGAAGGGGTCGGGCCAGCGGTAATGGAGCGCGCCGCTGTCATAACCCTCATGGGGCGGCGTGATGAATTCATCCTGCACAAGGTCCATAGTGACCGTTGCCGCGCTTTCCAGAACTTCGCTTGTGGCGATAAAGCCCGACCAGCAGCCGCTGTAACGGCTTAATGCGATGCCATAAAGGCCAAAATTCAGGTAATCCAACAGGTTTGACGGGGCAAGGACAGGCATCATCCATGACTGCATGATCTGTTCGCTCTGATGGTTCATGCTGCTGGATACGGCCCCGTGGTCATCACCGGCAATAACCAATACGCCGCCGTTGGGGGAGGCGCCAAAGCTGTTACCATGTTTCAAGGCATCACTGGCCCGGTCAACGCCCGGCCCCTTGCCATACCAGATGCCAAACACCCCGTCATAATCGGCAAAATCCGATGTTTCCACCTGTTGAGAGCCCACAACAGCGGTGGCCGCCAGCTCCTCGTTWATGCCGGGCTTGAATTTGATGTTATGGCGTTCCAGAAGGGGCGCGGCCTGCCAAAGTTCGCGGTCATAATTGCCCAGCGGCGAGCCGCGGTRGCCTGAAATAAAGCCGGCGGTGTTCAGGCCGTTTTTTTTATCCGCAGCCGCCTGCAGCAGGGGAAGGCGGACAAGAGCATGGGTCCCCGTGAGAAATACCTGACCCGTGGTTCGTTTATATCTGTCATCCAGCTGATAATCGTCCAATGGCCCCTCGGGGTATGGTGTCGATGCGGTTTTTTTCATGGCGACGCCCTGTTCATGGTGCTTTCTTTAATATATTAAATGGATAATACGACCAATTTACAGGGTATGTCCTTGCGATTTCAGTCAATATATGTCAATAAACAGCAAGAGAATTTCAAGAAAATAGTATTTTGTAGAAGGAATGTTCTTTGGTAAAGCTGGATCAGATAGATTTCAACATTTTAAAACTCATGCAGGAAAATGGCCGCCTGTCCAATCATGATCTGGCCAAACAGGTGGGTCTGTCGCCGTCGCCTTGCTGGCGGCGGGTGCGGCGGCTCGAAGATGAGGGCATCATAGACCATTATGCGGCCATCCTTGATGGTGAAAAGGCCGGTTTTCACCTGATTGCCTTTGCCCATGTGATGCTGGAAAAACATCAGATGGAAATGCTCGACCAGTTTGACGCGGCCATCTGCGAACGACCAGAAGTATTGGAATATTATTCCATGAGCGGCGACTGCGATTTCCTCATGAAAGTGATCGCCCGCAACATCAAGGAATATGAAGAATTCCAGACCGGCTTCCTCATGCATCTGCCCATGGTCCGCTCCGTCAGTACAAGCTTTGTCCTGAAGCAAATGAAACACACAACCAGATTGCCGCTGAAATTGTTGGAGGAATCGGGGTAGGGGCCTAAGTCATTTAAAGGATGTCACGACAACAAGTAAGGGTGTCAGTTCAGGATAATGCGAATATCAATCGTCTCTGACCCCATTTGACCCCATCATTTGACCCCATTGATGTTTTAAATTTGTTTCAAGTGAGACAAGGGTTAGGAAATAAAATGGTAGTATTTAATACACTTAAAAATATATTTGCTGTTTTGGGTTTTATAGGTAGCGTTATGATTTTACTTTTCGTTATATCGCCAAAATCGCATGAATGGGAGTGGAGTGAGAAAAGCAAAATAGAAAGCCCCTCAAAGTTGGTTTCTGCTGTTATAGAAATCGGTACACACCCTGATGCCGTGGATCGGGTACGAGTAGTATTAAAAAATCAACAGGGTAAGTWTAAAGAGCTTTGGTCAAGTTATGATAAAACGAATCCAACTATAAACTGGATTGATGATACTGGTTTACTTATAACCTATAAAAAGGAGGAGAGTCATAGTTTCTGGCCTTCAGTTARATTGGATAATACAATTTATAATGTAAGTTWAAAATATAGAATCGGTGAATTACGGTGACGAATTACGCTATGTCACCGTAATGCAAGAAGGTTCAGGAAAATAAAATGACCTACAAAATTAAATTAATCACTCTATTCATATCACTGCTTTCTCTGAATGGCTGCATGGAAGACGACGGCCTGTATAACGTATCATTGATACAACTTATTGCAACGCCTGAGAAATTCATAGGAAAGACAGTTTACTTTAAAGGGTATTTTGATATTGCTCGATTTGGTGTCGGGGTTTATTTAACGGAGGAGGATGCTAAAATGTTAAATAAGGCCTCATCAATCAGCTTGATGGATGTGGTTATGGATCAATCCGATTGGAAGAAATTCAAGTGTGATCATATGCATGTTACRGTAAAGGGAAAGTTCGGTGTGCCGAAAGAAACTGGCATTCCCGCCATAGTTAAAACATTTTCGATATTCGGAAATGATATAAAGGAAGGGGAGGACGGGTATTGTTGGCCTTTAAAATCAATCGACTCTGGGGATCAGTCAGGGTCAGAGTAAATTACGGTGACATAGCGTAATTGAATTAGCATCATTCTCCGGTATGTTGAAACGAGGTCGGTTTGAGGGCGTTCAAGATTCTGTGTCAGGTTAAACATTCAGATGTCCAGTACTTCATCTAAACGCCCGTCAAAATATATAGCCAATTGCGACAATGTCAAA
>NVVM01000020.1 GCA_002402225.1 Alphaproteobacteria bacterium | reverse complement strand
ACCCCGAACAGCCCCAACCCGGCAGGGTGTGCATTTGCCGCAGCTCTCCACGGCGCAGAATTCAAAGGCGAATTTTGCCTGCTCGGCCATATCCGCCGTATGGTCAAATACCACAATCCCGCCGTGGCCCAGCACCGCGCCAGCCTCTGAAAATGCCTCATAATCCATCGGCAAATCAAGATCATCTTCCGATAAATAAGCCCCGAGCGGCCCGCCGACCTGCACCGCCTTTAACGGCAGATTGCTGAGGGTGCCGCCGCCGTAAGCCTCGAGCAATTCTCGTAAAGTGATCCCGAATGCCTTTTCCACCAAACCGCCGCGCGTAATATTTCCGGCCAATTGGAAGGCGATGGTACCGCGAGAACGGCCCATGCCAAAATCCTGATAATATTCCGCGCCGCGCGCCATGATGATCGGCACGCTGGCCAGTGACAAAACATTATTGACCACGGTGGGCTGCCCGAATAAGCCTTCAATGGCGGGCAAGGGCGGCTTTGCCCGCACCATGCCGCGCTTGCCTTCCAGACTTTCCAGCATGGCGGTTTCTTCGCCGCAAACATATGACCCGGCCCCCATACGGATTTCAATGTCAAAATCCTTGCCCGACCCTTGGATATTCTTCCCGAGCCAGCCATAATTTCGAGCATTTATCAGAGCCTCCCCCAATATTTCCTTACACAGCGGATATTCCGATCGCAGATAAATATAGCCTTCATTGGCGCCAACCGCGAGGCCCGAAATGATCATGCCTTCAATCAATGAATAGGGATCGCCCTCCATCAAAATCCGGTCGGCAAAAGTGCCGCTGTCGCCCTCGTCCGCATTACAGCAGATATATTTCTGATCGGCAGCGGTTTCCAGAACCGTCTGCCACTTGATGCCGGTGGGAAAGGCCGCCCCGCCGCGCCCGCGCAGGCCGCTTTGCGTGACCTGATCAACGATCTGCTGCGGCGTCATGGCAAGGGCTTTTTCCAGACCAATAAAACCGCCATTAGCCTGATAATCATCCAGAGACAGAGCATCGATCAAACCGCAGCGGGCAAAGGTCAATCTGTCCTGATTTTTCAGATAAGGGATTTCGGTGGTTAATCCCTGACATAAAGCATGATCACCGCCCGCCAGAAATCCAGCGTCGAATAATCCTGCCGCATCGCGTGAAGACACATTGCCATAAGCAACGCGGCCCCGCTTCGTGACCACCTCCACCAAAGGCTCCAGCCAGCACATACCCCATGAGCCATTACGAATGATCTCAATATCATCGCCGCGTGATGTGGCCTCCTCCATGAGGGCAAGGACAAGTTCATCGGCTCCTAATGACAAGGCGGTGCTTTCCAGCGGCACATAAAGGGTCACCAGATTTGTCATGAGGCCACCTTTTTAAGCAAATG
This sequence comes from Alphaproteobacteria bacterium, assembly GCA_002402225.1. Lineage (GTDB taxonomy): Bacteria > Pseudomonadota > Alphaproteobacteria > Sphingomonadales > Emcibacteraceae > Paremcibacter. Next base: position 35,909 of record NVVM01000020.1, on the reverse strand, counting down.
ATCCATATGATCCGCGCTCACCCGGCCATACAGTTTTCCGTCAAACGTAATATTTGGCGATACCGCGCAATTTCCCAGACAATAAACCGCCTCTAATGTGAAATGCCCATCAGGGCTGGTCTGGCCCAAAATGATCCCGAGCTGATTTTGCACATGATGTGTCAAGGCGCGGCTGCCCCGTGACTGACAGGCCTCCGCCTGACATATCTGAATCACATGGCGGCCTTTGGGCGCGGTTGTGAAATCATGATAAAAACTTTTAACGCCGTAAACTTCGGCTTCGGATAGATTAAACCCCTCCGCAAGCAAAGCATAACTTTCCGCCGGAATATACCCGAAAGCATGTTGAAGGCCGTGCAAAGCCTCCATCAAACCGCCTTTCAGGGACGCGCATTGCGCGATGATCTGCAAAGCTTCCCCCTGATCCCAGCTTACTTCAGGACTATGGGCCTTTTCAAGGCGGGGGGCATCTCCCATTTTATCCGGCATATATCCTCTTTCCCATTACGCAACCCGTGAAACTTCGAGATTAAACATAATACGGGAACAAAGGCCATACAATCTAATTTTCTATTAATGATTGCTGGCCCCCGAAATGCCAATGCCCGTTTCAGAACGCACAAGCTGTTCATCAAACAGCGCCTTTTCCTTCTCTGCCTGCGCGCTTTTATCCAGCACGGAAAAAACCCAGATGGCGATAAAGGCCAGCGGCATGGAATAGAAGGTCGGATAGAACTGCGGGAAGATCGGCTCGGCATTGCCRAGGACAGACACCCAGACGCCGGGGCCGAGGATAATCAGCCCAATGGACAATACCAACCCGACAACGCCGCCGGCGATGGCGCCTCTGGTGGTCATATTTGACCAATATATGGACATGATCAGGATCGGGAAGTTAACGCTCGCCGCAACGGCCAATGCCATTGACGCCACAAAGGCCACATTCTGATGCTCAAAAGCGATGCCTAATACCACCGCAATGGCGCCAAGGGCAAAGGTCGCAATACGTGATATTTTAATCTCCTGTGCGCTGCTGACCGGGCCCTTTTTGAAGGTTTTGGAATAGAGATCATGGGCAATGGTCGCCGCCCCGGCCARCGTAAGTCCGGCCACAACCGCAAGGATGGTCGCAAAAGCCACCGCCGACATAAAGCCGAGCATAAAATCACCGCCCATATATTGGGTCAGATGCAGGGCCACCATATTACCGCCGCCCAGAATATTGCCCGCCGCATCATGATAATCAGGATTATTCATCACAAAAGTCACAGCCCCGAAACCGATGATAATGATCAGAATATAAAAATACCCCATCAGCGTTGTCGCGACAAAAACAGATTTTCGGGCATCTTTGGCATCTTTAACCGTGAAAAGCCGCATCAATATATGCGGCAGACCCATGATACCGAACATCATGGTCAGGGCAATGGAGATAATCGCAATGGGATCTTTCAACCATAAACCGGGGCCGAGAATAGCCACCCCCTTTGGGTGAATATCCGCCGCACTGGACAATATCGCTTCCACATTGAAATTAAAGCTTTTCATCACCATGAAGGCAATGAACGTGCCGCCAATCAACAACAATACAGCCTTGATCAATTGCACCCATGTGGTCGCCAGCATGCCGCCAAAACTGACATAACAGATCATCAGAAAGCTGACCAATATCACCGCATAAACATAATCCAGACCAAATAAAAGCTGAATCAATTTACCGGCACCGACCATCTGCGCGATCAAATAAAAAATAACCACGGACAAAGAGCCAATGGCAGAAATAATCCGGATTGGTTTTTTATCCAAACGGTAAGACACCACATCAATGAAGGTATAGCTGCCCAGATTACGCAAGCGTTCCGCCATCATAAATAAAATCACCGGCCATGCCGCCATAACCCCGACAGCCAAAATCATGGCATCAAAGCCAAAACCATATATGGCCCCGGTGATCCCAAGGAAAGTCGCCGCCGACATAAAGTCGCCCGCAATGGCTGTCCCATTCTGCCACGGCGTAATGCCGCCGCCCGCCGCATAAAAATCATCTTTGGTTTTGGTCTTGCTCGCCGCCCACCATGTGATGCCCAAGGTCGCCAGAACAAAGATCAAAAACATTATGATCGCAGAAACATTGAGCGGTTGTTTGACCACCGCGCCCGAAATGTCGCCGCCGGCCCCATGAGCCATGCCAGAAAGATACAGGATCAGGAAAACAGACCCCAAAAACAATTTTATCATTTTACTCATCGCTTTACTCATCACTTTACTCATGGCCAAGCTCTTTGCGTAATTCCCCATTCAGCACATCAAAATACCGGTTGGCCCGCCATGTATAAATTCCCGAGCAAACCATCCCGCTGATAATCACCAGCACGCCAATGATGATGCCGTATGTCATGCTGCCGCTGCCAGGGGATTGTGACATAAAGCCCGGCGCAAAAGACATGCCCAGCACATAAATACCATAGCCAACCGCAATGATCAGGCTGAATACCAGACCGAACCTGCGCCGGGCGCGGGTAAGCTCTTTGAATTTAGGATGATTGAGACATTTTTCAGTTTCCGTTGGCGACATTTTATTTCCCATTATTTTTGTTTGACCGCCTAATAATTCTGGATAATTCTGGATAATTTTGGGGTCATATTTTATAAAAATGTGATATATTAAAGGCCCGATTTCAAAAGCAGTGTTGCATATTTAACATGCTCTTTCAACCGGGCCTATATTTTCAGGTTTCAACAAAATCAGAAGGTATATGTCCCTGTGAAACCATATGTTCTCGGCGCACCAAACAGGGCAAAGGCAATACGGCTGCCGCGCTGTGAGAAGACATGGGTTCGATATTCCGTATTGGTTATATTCTTGATCCAGGTGGCCAATTCCCATTTGCCATCAGGAGAATTCCACGCGATACGGCCATCCCATAAATCATAGGCCGGGATCGTCGTAATATCATTATTATTGGGATCATAATAACTCAATGACTGATAACGGTAATTGACCTTGGCAGACAGAGAACTGCCATCTTCCAGCTCATGGGTATATTTACCATACAGGCTGAGGCTGTGTTCCGGCGATTGCCGCATGATATTCCCTGAAAAGTCAGCCGCATCGTTAATGCCCGGCGATCCCGTATATTCGGTATATTTTGCATCAAGATAAGCGTAGCTTCCGCCCATCTCTAGAGCTTCGGTAAGGAGGAATGTAAATTCAGTTTCAATGCCTTTTATTTCAGCTTTACCGGCATTTTCGGTGATAAACTGGCCAAAATCATCTGGGCTCGGCTGGAAAAAGCGCGTCACCTGAAGATTATTATAATCCGTATAGAAAGCGGCAATATTCACCCGCGCCCGATCATCCCAGAACTGCGTTTTCACCCCAACTTCAAAATTGGTGGCTTTTTCGGAATCAAAGGGTGTGGTGGCCCGCTCTGCCGTAGAGGCTGATCCGGTGAAACCACCGCTTTTAAAGCCTGTGGAGATGCTACCATAAAGCATGGCGTCCTCTGTGACCTGATAGTCGGCAACAACACGCCATGATACATTGTCCCATCGGTCACTGGCCCCAACTTCCGCGAAATTGGTCAGCAAAAGCCCAATGCCTTGATGAACCACAGCTTCCGCTGTCATATCCTTTTTCTCTGTAGAATAACGCATGCCTGCGCGGATGGTAAGGTCTTCCGAAACCTCATAAGACCCATCGGCATAGAGCGCGAAGGAATCTGATACATTGGTTTGAAAAGAAGACATGTCGCTGGGAATATTTACCCCGTCAATCTCCAAACCAATTGAGGGAAAATAATAATTTTCGACCCGATCGGTTTCTTCACGGCTGTAAAAAGCCCCCACAACCCAATTCAAGGCCKACTSSMMRWYKKWGMSCKCCCSRAMKWMYWKWGWCWKYYSCWTSRYWKKWTMMWTYKMWGYMTCSRSCACATCAAAGGCAAAACCAGCCGATGCCGGCGCGAAGAAATTGGCCCCGGAAACATTTAACGCCACAAAGGCGGTTGAGGCCGGCAGGCCTTCTGAATCTTCGAGCCAGTCAAATGTGCTTTTTCGATAAGCTGAAATAGACGAGAATGTTCCCCATGCCTGATCCCAGTTAACCTTTAGGGAGTAACCTTCAACTGTCCGGTCTGTATAGCCCTCTACATCATTAAGGGAATCAAAAGGTGATCCGCCGCCGCCCAAGGCATTATTAACCGCGATCGGGTTTGAGGCATTATCACCGCCGTGGAAACCAACGGCGCTTCCCACCGGCTCGCGGTTACTATCCCCCATATTATCATCGGCCCCATCGGCTGAAAAAATCACCTCAAGGTCTTCGCTTGGTGTCCAGCGCAATACGCCGCGATACGCAAAAGTTTCGCCGCCCCCGAGCTGCTTGCCAAACAGATCCGAACCGACCAGAACATTTGTGAAATAACCGTTAAATTCCCGGCGGCTGAAAGACAGCTTGCCGAAGAGATTTTCCGCAACCTGACCACTGAGCATACCAGCGGTATCAAAGCGACCATAATCGCCCACCGTCTGACGGAAACGGATTTTAGTTTCCTCGTCAGGCATTGTCGTGACAAAATTTATTGATCCGCCAATGGAGTTTTTACCATATAGGGTGCCTTGTGGACCGCGCAGAACCTCAACCCGTTCCAGATCAAAGATATCAAATACCTGCGCGGTTCTGGCCGCAATATAAACATCATCCACGCTGACAATGACGCTGTCACTGGCCGATGCACCATCTTCTTTTGTGCCAATGCCACGTATGGCGATTTCAGGTTGTCCGACGCTAAAGGCCGCAAAGGTCATGCCTGGGGTGCGGTTACCGATGTCTTGCAAATTGGCAATATCATCTTCCCGTAGCAAGTCACCCGAAAAGGCGGTAATGGCAATGGGGGCCTGTTGAAGATTCTCGGCCCTTTTCTGGGCGGTTACAATAATTTCTTCAATAGAGAAGCTATTATCTTCCTCCTCCGCAGCACTGGCCATCAGAGGCCCCGCCGTTAACCCAAGTGCCAAAATCGATGTCGTTGCATAAAACCATGTTTTCATAGTCGTCTCCTATATCTATATTTTTTATCAAACATTATGATTTCTCACAGCCATTCCCTATTCATCAGCTGCGATACCCTATTCAACGACAGGCGGAGAAAACCCCTCAGTTATTATTAATAAATTATTAATTTTCAGAAATTTAATGTGACCGTCAGGCCATAAGTGCGCGGTGTGCCGAAGATGGCATAGTCGTTACCGCCAAGCACATAAAGATGGGAAATATATTCTTTATCCAGAAGATTTTTCGCCCAGAGCGTGGCTTCCCAAACATTATCAGATGATTCATAAGCGATGGAAGCATCCACCAGATCGAATGCCGGCTGGATCGTCACGCTGTTATCCGGCTCGCGAAAGCTCATGCCCTGATAACGATAATCAGCGCGAAACCTGAGCCGGCCCAGTCGAAATTCCCGTTCATAAAAAAANGCCAGATAGAGCGAATGCCGGGGGGCCTGCCGCAGACGATTGCCGGTAAAGTCCCTGCCCGACAAATCATTGAATTGAGTATAAGTCGCATCCAGAAACGCGTAAGAGCCGAAAAACTCGATCTCTTTAGTGGGTTTGACGGTAAATTCAAGCTCAAGCCCGCGCAGTCTGGCCGAGGCGGCATTACTGGTCTGAAAAACCCCGAAATTTCCCTCTGTCTTAAATTGCACCACCTGCAAATCACGGTAATCAGAATAGAACCCCACCAGATTCAAGCGAATTCTGTCCTCAAGCCATTGGGACTTATAACCAAGTTCAAAATTCCAGACCGATTCYGGGTCTATGGTACGTCTGGCCAAATCCAGTGTGGCCGGTGCCCCTTGAAAGCCGCCGCTTTTATAGCCCCGCGATATACTGCTATACAGCATGATATCATCGCTATATTGCCATGATAAAACAAAGTTCGGCGAGAAATCCGTCCAGGCGCCCTCATTACGAAGGCTGAAATCCTCCAGCAATATGGTGCGGTCCCCATTGGTGATATTCTGCTGATCCATCTTTTTGGTTTCATGGGTCAGCCGCGCGCCCGCCGTAAAATTTATACCGTCCGCAAGACTGTATGTGGCCTCTCCAAAGGCGGCATAGCTGTTGGTTTTATTGTCCTGATCTGTGGTCGAGATTAAATTTGGAAAGATGAAATTCTCGATACGGCGCGTATGTTCAAAAAGATAATAAAAACCCGCCACATATTTTAAGGCCGCATCATCGGGAGAAATCCAGCGAAATTCCTGAGAGAATTGTGAATGCCGCTCATTCACATTGGAATTTACCTTCTGATCAGTCAGTAATGACGGCAGGCCTGTGGAATCTTCCAGCCAAGCGAAATCCGTTTTGCGAAAAGCCGTAATGGACAAGATCTTGCCGTAACCCCCTTCCTGACTGATCCGGCTGCTAAGGCCCCATATGGTGCGGTCTGTGAAGCCACGATCGCTGTTGATGGCATTTCTGGCATTGCCGCCCAGACTTGCCAGAATATCCGTTGGCAGGGCTGCTGTCCCGCTGGGCAGACCGTCCGGCCCGAGCAGACGTACCGGTACCCGCCCGACCACGGGGATACGGCCTGTACTTTCCAGATCATCCCGGCTGTAGTCGCTGTTGACATCCATACGCAAACCCTCGCCCATAACGAATAAAAGCTTGCCGCGCGCAGACCATGTATTTTCGTCATTCTGCTTGATATCCGGTAARWRWATWMTTTSSYSMYARMCSYYTCWWYWGMRGSMWKKKMRRKASMMTYKRRMSWWWASKWTAWMKTTTATNASTSGKYMSSWMWTMWSKCCMCRAWYWYMWASYYKGYMRTWATTGCCAATGGTGGCTTCCATTTCGCCTGATAAATATTCCGTCGGCTTCTTGCTTGTGACATTAATGGCACCGCCAATGGCATTCTTGCCGTATAAAGTGCCTTGCGGGCCGCGTATGACTTCGATCTGTTCCAAATCATAGAAATTCATATTAATACTGGTGATCCGCCCCACATATACATCATCAATAAACATGACGATGGAATTATCCAACGCGGCCCCGTCGTCATTTGATCCCACCCCGCGCATATGAATGGTTGGCTGCCCAATGCTGAAGCTGGACACGGTCAGGCCCGGCACACGCGTCCCCACATCCTCAATATCATGGATACGGGCCTCGCGGATGAACGGCGGCTTGATCACGGTAACCGCCACAGGCACTTTTTGCATATTGCTGCGCCTGCGCAGGGACGTGACAACCACTTCATCGATGGGGCTGATATAGTCTTCTTCCACAAGCACATCACCGCGTTCATGACCATACGGCAGGGGAGAGGATATGACAGAATTAGACTCCTGGAACAAAGCAGGTGATATGGAAATGGTTTTCTTGTTGATATATTTAAAGCCAAGCTGCGTGCCATCAAGAAGGATGATCAAAGCCTCTTTCGGATACATCTTTCCTATGAGGGTCTTGGATGTTTTTTCATCGGTATCTTTCTTGCGCACCAGCAGAGACATATTGGCCTGCGCGCCGAAATCAAGCAAGGCCGTCGACAGGGATTGAGCCTCAATATCAAAGTCTTTTTTAATTTCTCTCAATAAGCGAGCCGACTGGCCATAAGAAGACAGCCCAAATAACAGAACAAACGAAAATATCAGAAGACGGATCAAAAACTTCCCTGAAACATCAATTAAGATTTTTTTCCGGTCACCGCTGAAGATAGAAAAAATATCGACAAAAATTTGTCGCATTCCCCAGACATCCTCCCATAAGGTTTTTTTATATTTATACGGCCTTATTACCGCCCGCAAAATTTATTGCGGGCTGTTTATTTTGTACCATATTATTATTTGTTGGGATAGAGGGTGATGAGGTCTTTGGATATTACGCGCGCATTTACATTAAATGTCGTCTCCAGGGCTTTTAACATTGTCGCGCGGTCTTCTATTTTTAAAATAGCCACGACCTCAATATCCCTCAAGGCCGGATCGCCAATACGAATTTCCACATCATAATAGCGATTAATATCCTCGACCAGATCCGCGAAGCTTTCCCCGTTATAAATAAGCTTCCTGTCGCGCCAAGCAAGCACCGCATGGCTATCTACCGAAATGGCTTCGTTATCAAACGCGTCATTGCCAAGGCTGAACTTTTGATTTGAGGTCAAGGTGGCATCAAGGGGCATTGCGGCATAATTATCCGTCATACGGCCATGATCCATGACCCCGACAGACCCTTCCAATACGGTCACGTCACTGTGAAAATCTTTTTGACGGATGTTGAATTTAGTCCCCAGCACCCGCACAAGGCCGCCCGTTGTTTCAACAAAGAATGGCCGATCCTTATCTTTGGCCACCTCAAAGAAAACTTCTCCGCGCTTAAGGTAAACAACTCGCTTATCCTTCTGAAGATCAACGCGGACTTCTGAATTTGTATTCAGGACAAGATGCGAGCCGTCATCCAGAACCACATCGGCCAGCTCACCAATCTCTGTTGAATGGCTGTCCATCCAGATATTATGCCCCCATTGACCATAGCCCACTATACTTATGGCAAGAAAAGCAATAGACGCGGCGATCATTCCGGGAGACCATATTTGTTTACGGGATATATGTTTATGGGATTTTTTCTGTTTTTTATGATCCGCCATTGACGTGACAGAGGCGTTGTCCCGCGCGGGACTTGCCATCGCAGGAATCTCATCCCACAGCCCGCCTATTTCCCCATAGGCCGCCTGATGCAAATCGCTTTGGCTGATCCAGTCCGCAAAGCCTGCCGCGCGCYCCGGCGATATATCATCGGCGCGCATCAGCACAAACCATTCGGTTGCTTCATCCAGTATTTTGTCGTCTATTATCTGCTCATTCATCTTTCGTCCATTATCCCGTATCACAAAACCTAAACGGCTCTCCTTAAAGACCCCTCAGTTTTTTTTCATTTTCCGCCTTAAATATTTAAGCGCCTGTATGATATATTTCTCAACCATACTGATGGAAATTTGTAATTCTTCGGCTATTTCGCGGTATTTCAGATTATTTTCCCGGTGCAATAAAAAAGCCCTGCGACATTTTGCCGGTAATTCGTCCAAGGCCAGGAAAACCTCATCAAGTTCCTGCCGCGCCGCCACTTGTCTGTCCGCCGGGATGGCCCCTGCTTCACTGGCCACCCCCATGGATACGCCGCTCTGAACCTCATGGATGTATTTTTTATGATGCTGGCCCTTACGCTGCCGGTCAATGATGATATTGATGGCCGTACGATACAGATAAGCGCGGGGGTTTTCCATGGTTCGCAAGCCCTCCAGATTGATTATTTTCTGGAAGGCTTCTTGCAAAACATCATGGGCATCATCCTGATTCTGCGTTCGATACATCAAGAACTTAAGAAACCCCGCATGGTTATCCTGATACATCTGTTCAATGAATGATTTTTGTTCTTTTTCCATAAATATCCGTGGGGGCTTTGCCTAATTTATGAAGGATAAAGTTTTCCTGTTAATTATCAAGGTAATTTCACGGCTATAGTTGATAAAATTCTACAGTTATGTAGAATAAATATTATAACAATAGCCCCATCATCCAAAATAGATAAGAAATGCCTTATCTTCAATGGGATAGATGACCAGAACCAAGGAATTTATCATGAGTGCTGTATCAATCCATAATCCGATTCTATTAAATCCAAGCCGAAAATTACCAAAATCCATCGCCATTATCGGGGCCGGCACCATTGGACCTGATATTGGTTATTACCTGAAAAGCGCGTTAAAAGACCTGACGCTCATACTTATAGACATTAACCCTGAAGCCTTAGGCAGGGCCGTTGATCGTATTGATGCTTATGTGGAAAAGGGCTTGAAACGCGGCAAATTAACCGAATCTCAAGCCATTGCCGTCCGTCAGAACTTGATAACATCCACCGATTATGCCGCCTTGAAAGATTGCGACTGGGTTTTGGAAGCGGCCACAGAAGATCTGGATTTAAAAAGAGAAATATTCACGCAGATCGAAAAATATATTCGCCCTGACGCCCTGATTACGTCCAACACCAGTTCCCTGCCCGCAGAACGGCTTTTTTCCCATCTGGATCATCCTGAGCGGACCACGGTCACCCATTTTTTCGCGCCAGCCTTCCAGAATCCAGTGGTTGAAATCATTGATTGGCACGGAGCTGATCCAGAACTCTCTGAATATTTACGCTGGTTSWTKSRSRWYRSMGKWMRRGWCCCSRWRCWGWYSACYGMWGCGSTSYGWYWSAYGCKCGAYSSSMWRWYKSRTWAYTKKKRTRASRMMRMYGCCCTGCTATTGGATATTGCCAGCCCCGCAGAAATTGACAGCGTGGCCATGGAATTGGTTCATGCCGGGCCATTCTTTGTCCTGAATTTAGCCAACGGCAACCCGATCATCGTTGAAACCAACACGGTGCAGGCCGCTGATGAAGGCGACCATTATACGCCGGCCCCTATCTTTAACGAGGTTGATAAATGGCAGACAAATCCGCCCGGATCTCCCATTCCTGTGGATCCAGAGGTGGCCTCTGTCATACGGGATCGCCTGCTGGGGATTTTATTTTCTCAGACCGTCGATATTCTGGACAGGCAGATCGGCTCCCCGGCGGATCTTGATCTGGGCTGCTGTTTGGCCTTTGCCTTTAAAAAAGGCCCTCTGGAACTGATGAAAGATTTCGGAGAGCAGGAAGTCGCGCGTATTTTTGCCGAATTTGCCAAATATAAACCGAATATGCCCCAGCCGAAAAAACCAATTTCGGCCTATCTTGATTTTCACCGCTATATTCTGGTTGATGACGTGAATGGCGTCAAAATCATCACCCTGCGCCGGCCAGAAGCCATGRATGCCCTTCATGACCAGATGACCGACGAAATTCTTGAGGTCATCAAGGCCCATGAAAATGATCCCGCCGTCACAGGTTTCATCATCACAGGATATGGCACGTCTGCTTTTTGCGCAGGCGCTGATATTGGTAAATTTCCCGCCATGCTGGGCAACAAAGACCAAAGCATTCAATATGCCAGAGATTGTTCCCGCCTGCTGATTCATCTGGATAGCTGCCCCAAGCCGGTTGTCGCCGCGCTGAATGGTCTGGCCCTGGGCGGCGGGCTGGAACTGGCCACCCGCTGTCATGCGCTGGTGGCCATACAGAGCGCATGGATGCAATTACCGGAAGTGACCCTTGGGATCGTCCCCGGCATCGGCGCCATGGTCATCCCCTATCGCCGCTGGCCCAAATCGGCAAAAATTTTCAATGRCATGCTCACCCGCGCGGAAAAATTAACCGCAAGAACGGGGCTTGAAATCGGCATGATTGCAGAGATTGTTCACTATCCGAAAGATTTAATTCCCGCCGCCCTTCGGCAAGTGGCGGCCTTACAGAATAAACCCCATGCCATTACGGATACGCCTGTGGAAATTGACCCGTTTGAGCCATCGGACACCGCCTCGGCAACGGGCCAGATATTAAGCCGCGAAATCATCACGATCATTGAAAAGGCGGTGAGTCTGGCCGCCGACGCCCCCTCTTTATCCGACGCCCTGGACATAGGCTATGAGGCCTTTGGTGACAGCGCCTGTACAAAAGCCGCCCGCGAAGGCATTTCTGCCTTTCAGGAACGCCGCAAAGCTGATTTCAAGGAAACAGGGTGATCATGGCCCAACGGYTARGCTTTTGTGCCGTCCAAAATAATATCGGCATAATATCGGCYAATTTGATCAAGGGATAATATGCCGCCCTCTCGGTACCAGCTGGACAGGCTGTTGCATAACCCCAAAATTGAATAGACCAGAAGTTCAGGCGGGGTATCGGGCCTTATCTCGCCGGCGTCCCGGCCCTCATGGATCATTTTCAGCCACGCTTTTTCATAGGATTTGAACATATCACGCAATTGAATGAACTTGACCTGGACGTCACCCCTGCTGTTTTTACGAACCGCCATGACCATATGGAAATAACTGGCGTTGAAATGCTGAAGATGACTTTCAATGCCGCGCCGAATGATTATTCTGCTATCTGTCTCTTGCGCTATGATCGCCGTAAAATTCTCCATAACGCGGGAAATCTGCGGCGCGATAATATCATAAAGAAGGTCATATCTGCTGGGGTAATAATAATAGAGGGATTCCCGTTTAATGCCGACTGATTCAGCAATATCCCCAAGAGAGGTATCCGAAAAGCCCTTCTCGGCAAAAAGCCTGCCCGCTTCTGCCAATATTAAATTGCGCCGTTTAAACTTCTTTGTCATTGTTTTTATCTTTTTCTTACTTTATGGAGAAATCATAGACTTTTCTGAAGGGAATAGACAATAGCTTCTGAAGCTGCAAAATCAAGATTTCTGATGTGCCAGGGCCGAAATATCCATTTTCTGGAATATGGTGATCCAAAATCAGAAGCTGTCATTATCTGGCATGGGGTCACGGGCACCTGCCGTGACCATGAAGAACTGGCGATGCGGCTCGCCAAAGATTATCATGTGATCTGTCCGGATTCCATTGGCTGCGGCCTGTCCGACTGGACACATGATAAGAAAAATGACCCCGGCCTGACCGCCTATGCCGCCGTTGCCCGCGATCTTGTCTCTCAGCTTGGCCTGACGTCGGTGCGCTGGATCGGGGCATCAAAAGGCGGCGGCCTTGGTATTGTCCTTGGCGCGGTTATGACCGAATGCCCCATTAGCCATCTTGTTCTGGATGATGTCGGCCCCGGATTCCCCGATTGGCTGCGCGAGGCCGCCATGAAAAATATTTCGGACCCGCCGCATTTTGACAGCTTCACCAAATTCGAAAAATACCTTAAGGACATGCTGACCAGAGGCGGGTTGGTGCTGGACAAAAACAGATGGCGCCATTTGGCAGAAACATGGTGCCGGCAGACGGATGACGGGCATTTTACCTTTCAGAATGATCCGGCGTTGGCCAATCAGTTCAGTCTGCATGGTCAGGATTTCCACATCTGGCATCATTATGACAAAATCACCGCAAAGACCCTGCTCATCCGGGGGGAGAAATCCATTGTTCCGCCTCATGAAGTCGAAAGAATGCAGGCGACTGGCCCAAAATGCCGCCTTCATAATCGAAGCGGCGGCCATATCAATCTGCTCCATGAAAATGGCCTGCAAGAGGTGATTCTCAATTTCTTGAAGGATGAAGACGCTACCCGGGATAATGAATAAAATCCGGGTTCAGGTCTGAGATTTTTATGCAGCCCAATAGGGCCATATCCCGCGCAAGCTCCGCGCGCAGCAACGCAAACATTCGGTCCACACCCGCCTCGCCGCCCGCCGCCAAGGCATAAAGATAAGGCCGCCCGATCATCACGGCATCCGCGCCAAGGGCCAGGGCCTTGATCACATCGGTGCCGCGCCGAACGCCGCTGTCGATCAATATTTCGGCCCGTCCGGCCACCGCCTTTACGATTTCCGGCAGAACCTCTATGGGCGGCGGCATATAATCCAGCTGGCGGCCGCCGTGGTTGGAAATAATAATGCCGCTGGCCCCGATGTCTACAGCACGTTTGGCATCTTCTGCATTGACAATACCTTTAATCAAAAATGGCCCGCCCCATTGTTCAATCATCCATGCGGCATCATCCCAGTCCACCGTAGGGTCAAATTGTCTGGCCACATAATCCATCAGGTTCCCGCCTTCTGGAAGCTTGACCGTTGAGGAACCTGCCAGATTGCCAAGTTCAATTTTCTCGCCGGTTAAATAATGATAGAGCCAGACCGGATGGCGCAAAACATCCATCATTGTCCGGGCCGTCAGGGACGCGGGGAAAGTCAGCTCATTGCGCAAATCTTTTTCCCGATTGCCATGCACGGGCAAATCCACCGTCAGGCATAAAGCCTGATAGTTATTTGTTCGGCAACGGGCCATAAATTCCTTGATGATTTCCCGGTCCCGCCAAACATAAATCTGAAACCATTTTGGGCCCGCGCTTGCCGCTGCGGCCTCCTCTATGGATAGGCTCGACAGGGACGATAAGGCATATATGCTGTTTGCCTTGGCCGCAGAGCGCAGAACGGCCGCCTCCCCGCTATGATGAAACATGCGGGTCTGGCCTGTGGGCGCGAGCAATATGGGCGTATCAACCTTCTGGCCCAATATTGTGGTTGACAGATCAATCGACCCCACATCAACCAGCGCGCGGGGCATCAACTGATATTTTGAAAAGCCGCTTCTGTTACGGCCCAGCGTAACCTCATCATCAGAGCCGCCGTCCAGATAATCAAATATCATGCGCGGCAGGCGCCTTTTCGCCAGACGCCGAAAATCTTCGATATTATAACATTTATCGATTTGCGGCATTTTCCCCTCCATTTCTCACATATCTGCTTTCATCACATGAATGTACGATACAGCATTCGAACGGCCACAATCAGAAAAAATGCCCCAAATGTTATGCTGAGCTGCCTTTGAGTCAAGGCATGGGCGATTTTAGCCCCAAGGGGGGCCGCCAGAAATGTTGCCGGCGATATGATTAAAAAACCGATCACATTAACAAAACCCACACTGCCCGGCGGCAAAAGACTGTTGCCCTGACCCAAAATCATAAAGCCAATGGTGCCCGGCACCACAATCAGCAACCCAAACAGGGCCGAGGTGCCCACCGCCCGATGAATCGGCACATTAAACAGAGTCAATGTGGTCACACTGAGCGCCCCGCCGCCTATGCCCATCATGGTGGAGATTGTCCCGATGATTGCGGGCGGCATAAGGCCAGCCACGCCGCGCGGTACAGACGCCGCAGCCCGAATATTTTCCATGGGCAACATCATTTTGACCGCCACAAATAAGGCCACAATCCCAAAGACAGCCGTCAGGCCTGAACTATCCACCTGCGAAGCAATCCAGCTGCCCAAAATCGCCCCCAGAAATATGGGGGGGGCCCAGTGACGGGCGAGGGCAAAATCAACCGCGCCGCGTTTTCGGTGGGCGCGGATAGAAGAAATGGACGTGGGAATGATTGTCGCCAGCGATGTGCCCACCGCCACATGCATCCTGATCTCCGGGTCAACCCCGATGTAACCCAAGGCAAATTCAAGCACCGGAACAATGACAATGCCGCCGCCAATACCCATCAACCCCGCCATCAACCCGCCAACCAGTCCGGTCGCCAGCATGAGCAAAATCAACGGTAAATATAATTCCATGAAGGCCATGATGGGACGTTAAGGAAAAATAATAGAAAGATCAACTCTTTAGAGCATTCTGCGCTTAGATAAACTGGCCCGCCGCATGGCCCGACGCCCAGGCCCACTGAAAATTATAGCCGCCCAATTGCCCCGTCACATCAAGCACTTCCCCAATGAAATACAGGCCGCGAAGCTTCTCACTTTCAAAGGTTTTAGAAGATATTTCGCGGGTATCAACGCCGCCGCGCGTGACTTCTGCGGTTCGGAACCCCTCTGTACCATTAGGGCGGGGCCGCCAATCATGGATGAAACCTGCTATTTTCCCAAGCTTCTCATTGGAAAGGTCAGCCATTCGGCCATCCACGGCGGCCTCGTCACAGATAAATCGGGCCAGCCGCCGGGCAAATCTCTGGGTCAGGACATTATGCAGTTCCTGCTTTGGCTGACCCGCTCTTTGCTCTTTGAGAAATTCAAGAATATTCAGGGACGGCGACATGTTAATCCTGATCTCGTCGCCCAGGCGCCAATAAGATGAAATTTGCAGAATGGCCGGGCCACTAAGGCCCCGGTGGGTGAATAAAATGGCCTCGGAAAAGGATTTTTTGCCATGGCTGACCACCGCGTCCACCGAAACCCCCGCCAATGATTTCAGCTTTTCCAGCTGGTCATTCAAAAATGTGAAAGGCACCAAGGCCGGTTCCGGCTTAAGGACATTATGACCAAATTGCTGCGCAATCTGATAGCCAAAACCGCTGGCCCCCATCTTGGGGATGGATTTTCCGCCGCTGGCAATAACCAAAGCCGTACAGGTCAGCGTCTCGCCGGACGTATAGAGATGAAAAATATCACCTTGTCTTTCCAGACTTTCAATAGCCACGCCGGTGCGAATGACCACGCCCGCTGCCTCACATTCCCGAACCAGCATGTCAATGATCTGCGTGGATTTTCCATCGCAAAACAGCTGTCCCAATTTCTTCTCATGATAGGCAATGCCATATTTCTCCACCAGAGCGATGAAGCTCTTCGGCGGATACCGGCGCAGGGCCGAAACGCAAAAATGTGGGTTTTTCGACAGAAAATGAGCCGGGCCGGCATCCCGGTTGGTGAAATTACACCGCCCGCCGCCGGAAATTCTGATTTTTCCGGCGATATTCTCTGTGCTTTCAATCACCAGAATGCGCCGGCCCCGCTTGCCGGCCTCAATGGCGCACATCAGCCCGGCAGCCCCCGCCCCGATAATCACCGCATCATAATCTGTCACGTATACAATCCTGAAAATTCCTCAAAAGCCGTCCATACAGCAAGTCGCGTCCGAACGCAACTTGGGCCCAGAATCCAAGCCCAAAATTCAGGCCCAAAATTTAGGCCATATCACGCAGTTTGTCTTTGAGGATTTTACGCATTTCATTGCGGGGCATGTCATCAATGAAGTGAATATCCCGGGGATGTTTATACCGCCCGAGCCGATCGCCAAGCCAATCCAGAATATCGGCTTTCGTTATGCTGCCCTTCTGAACGATGAAAGCCACGACAACCTCGCCCCATCGATCATCGGGGCGGCCCACAACAGACGCCTCCAGAATATCCGGATGCATCGCAAGGACGGTCTCCAGTTCTGCCGGATAAATATTCTCGCCGCCGGAAATGATCATGTCTTTTTTACGGTCGACAAAATGATAACAGCCCTGTTCATCGCAGGTGCCGATGTCTCCCGTATAAAACCAGCCCTCCTGCAAGGCCTTTTTCGTGGCCKGCTCATCCTGCCAGTARCMGGCCATGACATTCYTGCCTTTGATTAATATCTCCCCCGCCTGATCAATATCRCAATCCTGCCCYCCCTCATCCACRATCCGAACATCACAGTTTTTTGCCGCGAAGCCGAYGGAGGCCGCCGTGGCAAAGGCTGTCTCTGCGGTTTGGTGAATGGCGATGGGRCTGGTTTCACTGGAACCATAAACCTGCAACAARGGAATTTTCCGGTCATGCCAGAAAGCGGTCATCGCATCCGGCACCACGCAGGARCCCGTCGTCACCGACCGCAGGCTGGATAAATCTATTTGCGGCCAATCCTTATGAYCCTGCAGCGGCAGCATATGCGCGGGCAGGATAATGGTCAGGCTTGGATGATCTTCCTGWATGGCGGCAATGGTCTGCGCCGCATCAAAGCTGCGGTGCARCARRACAGTYGCSCCAACAGAGAATGCCGCCGTTGTTTGTATGTTCAAGCCCCCCACATGAAACATCGGCAGGATGGTGAGTATCACATCATCATGGGTCATATCATGCATATGRAGGCTGTTTTGCGCGTTAACTTCCAACGCCTGTCTGGTCAGTACCGCGCCTTTGGGCTGGCCTGTCGTCCCGGAGGTAAATATGATCACCGCCGGATCATCAGGGTTATCATTAAGCGGGGAATTGCGGCCATGTGCTTGCCGCAACATATGGCGCAAACCATGCCAGCCGGGCTTTTTATGTCCCCCCAAGGTGACAAACCGGCAATCGGGCAAATCTTTTTCGATCAGTTTCTCACATTGATCTTCATAGGGTGCCTCGACAAAAAAAGCGGTGGCCCCGCTGCTGGTCAGCATATGAAAATGTTCCGCAGGGGTCAGCCGCCAGTTTAGCGGCACAAAGATCGCCCCGACCCGCAAACAGGCAAATAACAGATAAAGCATGCGCGGATGATTTTGGCCCAGATAAGCCACCCGATCGCCGCGCYKGATRTCAAGYGAATGAKCCAGCATGGCGGCYGTTGATTTKATTTCCCGATCAAAATCGCCGTAGCTGATCTTTTTGCCTTCATATTGAAGGGCGGTTTTTTCGGGGCAAACCTCTGCCCATTTTTCTATCCAGCCTGTTATGGTTCCGGGTTTGCTCATTAATTACCCCCTATTCAGAAGCGCAATATATAACGCCGCTGTCCTCAAGCCCCTTGCAGTCATCCATAGTGAAGCCGGCTTCAAGCATAATTTTTGCCGTCTGCGCGCCGTATTTGGGCGGGAAAGAAAGATCATTTTTGCCCCCCGCCAGATCGACCGCCATGGGCTGCATATGAATTTTCCGGCCATCCGGCAATTGGGTTGTGGTCATTTTGGCTTTAATGGCAGGCAGCTCAGCCACCTCCGGAATATCATTGATTCTGGCATGGGGAATTGTCGCGGCCATAAAATCCTCGACCAGTTGATCGGTGGTATATAATGACGTCAAGGCCCCGATATCGGCGTAAAGAGACTGGCGTTCAATATGGCGACCCTCATTGGTTTTACGCACATCATTGGCAAGAGAAGTGAATTTTGAAATTTCTGTCATGCGCTGCCATTGAATATCATTCCCGATCGCCACATAGATAAAACCGTCTTTGGTGGGATAGGCGTTCGTGGGAATGAATTTACGATGTTCATTGCCGCAGCGGCTGATTTCCGATTTGTCACAATCAAAATTCAGCAACGGCAATGTGGTGATCAGCCAGCTGGCCGCCGCCTGCAGCATGGACACATCTATGCGTTTGCCGCGTCCCGTTTCTGCCCGCTCGGCAAGGCCATACATAACGCCCGCATAAACCTCGTCCCCGGCCTTCAGATCGATAAGCGGCACACCGGACAGGGTTGGCGGGCCGTCCTCCTGACCTGTGATTTCCATAAATCCGGACATGGCCTGCAAAGCCGGATCATAGCCCGGCACTTTGGGATAATCCGGCCCCATCGCCGAAATGCCCGCCCAAATCAGGTCAGGCTTGATGGCGCGCAATGTTTCATAATCAATACCCATCTGTTCGTAACGGGACGGCAGGGTATTACAGCAGAAAATATCCACATCCAGTTCGCGGATAATTTTATGCAGGGCCGCGCGGCCCTCAGGGGATTTCAGATTGACCGCAATGGTTTCCTTGCCCACATTGGGGGCCATGAAATAGCTGCGAAGATCATCACCGTCCGGCGTGATATGCCTGCCAATATAGCGGTTGGGGTCACCGGGCAGGCCGCGCCCGGTGGGGGTTGCCTCAATACGGATCACCCGCCAGCCCAACTGGGCAAAGCGCAAAGTGGCCGACGGTAAGGACAGGGCCTGTTCCAGGCTTAAAACAATCTTTGGCTTCATGAATCAGCCTGCTTCTTTTCCCATATGGCTCTGGCCACTTTTTCAGGATTCATGGGCGGATTAAGAAACCGGATACCCGTCGCATTATAGACCGCGTTGGCGATGGCCGGCGCGACCACGATGGTCGGCAATTCCGCAATCCCCTTGGCACCATATGGCCCCTCTTCGCAATCGCTTTCGATAAAATGCATCTCGATCTCGGGCATTTCAGGGGCGGTGGGCACCTTGTAATCCCTGAAATTCGGATTGAGCAAACGACCCTCTTCAAAGATCATTTCTTCGCTCAAAGCAAAGCCAAGACCAAAAGCAAGGCCGCCTTCCATCTGGGCCTCAAGACCCATTTGATTGATCACACGGCCCACATCCTGCGCCATGGTTACTTTTTCCACCTTCACTTCACCGGTATAGGTATCCACCACAACCTCGGCAATATGCACCGCGTGGGAATAGGCCGCCGAATGATCAGAGATATGGTCTTTGCCCTCAAGCTCGCTATTTGGTTCATAATAATCACTGACCATCACCACATCCGGCGTCGGCTGGAAATGCATCTGGCGCAGCATCCGGTCGAGCCTGATCACGGCCGCCCCGTCTTTGTCCTGCACCACATAACCGCCGCGCAGGTCCAATTCTTCGGCGGCGACATTGGCCTGTTTAGAGGCCGCCGCCAAAATCTGCTTCTTGGCCTTGATTGCGGCACGCTTTGCGCCATTTCCGGCAATGAATGTGGTGCGGGACGCATGAACGCCCACATCCCACGGGCCAATGTCACTATCATTATTGACGAGCGTCACATGCTCTGGCGGCACGCCCAGTTCTTCCGAGACAATCTGGCTGATGACCGCATCAATGCCCTGACCAATTTCCGACGCGCCCGTAATAACAGTGACCCTTGCATAATCATCCACTTTCAGGATCGTGCCGCAGCCATCCGATTTGTGAATTTTTGCGCCGCCGGCATTATGGATTGAACTTGCCAAACCGATGCCGCGCTTGTAACGGCCTTCTTGCCTGCGCTCTTCGGTATATGTTTTATGCTTATTGACATAATCCGATGCCTCCGCCGCCGTGGTCAGACATTCCGCCAGAACGCATTCCCGAAGATAGGATTTTTGCGGAGTCACTTCGCCTGATTTCTGGGCATTCTTCAAATGAAATTCAATCGGGTCCATGCCATGTTTTTCAGATAATTCTTCGGCAAACATATCCATATGTTGCGCCGTGGCATAGGTCATCTGCACATTGCCGTAGCCGCGAAAAGATCCGGCATAGGCATTGTTGCTATAGACCGCCTGCGCCTTGAAATCGATCACGGGCACACGGTAATGACCGGAAACTGTCCKCATCATAATCACCGGTACCGTTGGCCCCCATGAGGTATAGGCCCCGTTATCCATCAAGACGTCCGCTGACCGAAAGGTTAAAATACCGTCCGATGTGCAGCCTGAGCGCAAATGGATTTCGGCGGGCTGGCGGGTTGGCGAATTAATGAATTCCTCTTCCCGGTCAAACAAGACTTTCACCGGACGACCTGTTTTCTGGGCCAGAATCGCCGCCACCGGCTCATACGGATAAACATCCAGTTTTGCGCCAAATGATCCACCTGTGGTCGGCTGAATGACCCGAATATCGCCGGGGTCAATGCCCAGAGCCGGTGCCAGATCCATTTTGTAATTATAAGGATATTGGGTCTGGGAATAGATGGTCAATTTGCCGTTATGATCAAAATCCGCAATAGCGCAAGAGGTGCCCATGCAGCAATGGGTCACATAATGCACGTTAAAAACATGATCCAGAATGATATCTGATCCGGCCTCGGCTTCGGCCAGATCACCGTGTTTAAATTCAAAMKWCAGGCTTTTATTNWCCGGGAANRYKKTCCTGTATCWSSGGSGCRCCSKCYTTCARGCCWTCYTYGRYKGWAWAWACSSSSGGCAGGTCTTTRTAGMTGACCTTGATYARTTTYAKGGCSKYRGCGGCGATGGCYTCRCTYWYSGCGGCSACRGCGGCCACYTCRTCCCGYTCGCARMGMACCTTWKMTTTCAGSGGSGCGTTATCYTTGACAAAMCCCAGTTTCAAATCCGGCGTATCCTTAGCCGTGATCACCAGATGAACGCCCGCAAGCTTTTCGGCTTCGGAGGTATCGATGCTGATAATCTCGGCATGGGGGCGGCCAGCATGGAGTATCTTGCCGTAAAGCATCTGCGGCAGCACCATATCATTGATATAGCGGGTCTTGCCAATGGCCTTGGCCGGGGCATCGGGTTTTTTAATCCGCTTGCCGATCATGCTGGTTTTTTCGATATATTTAAAGGCGACATTTTCAGCCATGCTCAAGTCCTTTGTTTTCATTCAGGCCAACCACAGCGGCGACCGCATCCAGAACCTTGGTGTATCCCGTGCAGCGACAGATATTCCCCTCAAGCCCCCGTTTCATCTCTTCGCGGGTTAATTGCGGATTCTGTTTCACCAGATAATTGGCCTGTATGATCATGCCCGGCATGCAAAAGCCGCATTGCACCGCCCCGTGATCCACAAAGGCCTGTTGCATGGGATGCAGGGCGTGCCCCTCTTGCATGCCTTCGATGGTCATGACCGCGCGGCCCTGAAGGTCTGCCGCCATCATCAGGCAGCTATTGATGGTTCTGCCGTCCACTTCGATGGTGCAGGCGCCGCATTCCCCCTCGCCGCAGGCATATTTTGTGCCCTTAAGGTCAAGGCCGTCACGCAAAAGATTAAGCACCGTCATTTCCGCCGGAACCTCAATCGTCACGGGTCTGCTGTTCAGGGTAAAATCCAGTTTAATTTTGACAGACATTNTTCAAAAGCTCCTCTGTAAATACACCGATCAGGTGGGTCCGGTACCATTTTGTCGCCCGAATATCATCAATGGGCGAAACATCCTTCTGGGCCGCAAGTGCCGCCGCCCTGATCACCTCCTGATTTAAAATTTTGCCTTCCAATGCGGCCTCCGTCAATTTGCCGCGCAGGGCTGTTGGCCCCACGGCACCGAAAGCCACGCGGACATTCCTTAGCGTTCCCTCGGTTAATGCGCCGCCGATCCCCATAGAGACCGTTGAAATTTCAAGGGCCGGGCGCGGGCCGGATTTACGGAAAAATCCGATGGAGTTTTCCGGCGGCACATCAAAGGTCACGGCGGTCAAAAGCTCGTCATCCCGAGCCATATTCCTGCCGGGGCCGGTGAAAAATTCATCCAGAGGCACGCTTCGTGTTTCTATCCTGCCGTCCTGCCATCTGGCCAGTTCCGCAGCGGCCCCCAGCACCAGAAACGGGGTAATCATATCTCCGGCAGGTGAAGCGTTACAAATATTACCGCCGATGGTCGCCGCATTGCGGATCTGTTCGCTGGCAAAATGATCGGCGGCCTGACATAAAATACCCGCATGTTTTTTCAGCATATGGTTTTCGCGAATTTCCGAGACGGTCACCAGAGCGCCGATCCTGATTTTGCCGTCTTTTTTCGTGCCGTCTTTTTTCGTAATGACATTCAGGCCTTCAATATGCTGAATATTCATCAATGTGGCTTTATATGATCGCTTGCCCCCGGTGATTTGCGGCGTAAGGTCCGTTGCCCCCGCGACGATGGTCACCGGCCCGCCTGCCAAGGCTTCCAGCGCATCATCAAGCTGATTTGGGGCAATATATCTTTCAATTTCTGACATCATTTGTCCTTGTCTTAGAACTTAATCGGTTCCTGGTAATAGCCATAAACGTCAACCAGTTTACTGGTGATTTCGCCGACAGTGGCATAGGCCTTCACCGCCGCCACAATGGCGGGCATGACATTATGTCCGGCTTCGGCGTCTGCCTTGACCTGATCAAGAGTGCGATCAACTTCTGTTTGATCACGCTCGGCCTTTACCYTGTTCAGATTTTCAATCTGCTGATCSGCATCGCGGTTGTCATAGGGGTGAAATTCCACCTCKTTTTCTTCTTCATCKGTTTTRTAGCAATTAACCCCCACTTTGGGGAAAGCRCCRGACTGAAGATCCTTTTGCATACCGTAAGCCTGCGCGGAAACCTTGGCCTGAATGGTGCCTTCGGAGACCATTTTGACGATGCCGCCTTCGGCTTCGACCTCGGCCATGGTCTCTTCCATTTTCTGACGCATCTTGTTGGTCATGGTTTCCACATAATAGGACCCCGCCAAGGGATCAACCGTCTCGCACATGCCCATTTCCTCGATCAGCATCTGCATGGTGCGCAGGGAAATACGCTGGGCATATTCCGACGGAATGGTATAGGCCTCATCAAAACAGCACAGCGCCATGGTCTGCGCGCCGGACAGGGCGCTGATCAGGGCATAATAGGCCCCGCGCACAATATTATTTTCCGGCTGCTCAATGGTCAGCCCGCCGCCGCCGCCCGCTGCGATCATGCGCATCCACATGGATTTCGGGTCTTTGGCGCCGTACTCCTCTTTGATTATTTTGGCCCATAAACCGCGGCCCGCGCGGAATTTGGCCACTTGTTCAAACAGATTGCCAAAGATATTAAAATTATAGGATAATCTTCCGGCAAATTCATCAATATGAAGGCCGCGTTTTAGCATGTCATCGGCGTAAGCCTTGGCAATGCAGAAAGCATAGGCCATTTCCTGTTCCGGTGTGGCCCCGCTTTCCCGAATATGATAGCCGCAAACGCTGACCGGGCTGTATTTTGGCGCATGTTTGGCACAATATTCAATGGTATCCCCCACCAGTTTAATGGAGGGCTCCACCGGGAAAATCCATGTGCCGCGCCCGATGAATTCTTTTAAAATATCATTCTGGGCCGTACCGCGCAATTTGGCCACATCATAACCACGTTTTTCCGCCATCGCCAGATACATGGCAATCAATATGGCCGCAGAGCCATTGATGGTGAGAGACACGGTGATTTTTTCCAGATCAATGCCGTCAAAGGCAATCTCGAAATCGCGCAGGGTATCCACCGCCATACCAACGCGGCCCACTTCGCCTTCTGCCAACGGATCGTCCGTATCAAGGCCGGTCTGGGTCGGCAGATCAAAGGCCACATTAAGGCCCGTCTGGCCATTTGCGATCAGATAATGAAACCGCTCGTTGGTATCTTTCGCATTGGCAAAACCGGTATATTGGCGCATGGTCCAGGGCCGCTTGCGGTACATTTCACGGTGAATGCCGCGCGTAAAAGGATATTCGCCGGGCAAGCCCACCATATCCACACCGCCGGAGGCTTCCACATCGGCTTCGGTATAAAGCTCTTTTACCTCGATACCGGATTCATTCTTAATTTCTTTGGGTTTGATTTCTTTTGGGGACATATTCTTGCTCTCTAGGCCAGTTGCCGATAACGGTTTTTTATATAATCAATGATATCGTCAAAATGACTGCCGGTGGGGAAAATGGCATCCAGACCCATTTTTTTTAACGTCTCATGATCCTTTGACGGCACATTTCCGCCAATGATCCATAATTTATCTTCCAGATTATATTCTTTCAGCAAGGGCTTTAAACTTTTACAAAAAGGAATATGTGATCCGGCCATGCTCGACAGGCCAATCACATCGACATTTTCTTTTGCCGCCGCCTCGACAATCTGGCGCGGGGTTTTGCGAAGTCCGGTGTAAATCACCTCGAAACCCGCATCCATCATGGCCCGGACAACCACTTTCGCCCCGTGATCATGACCATCAAGGCCGGGCTTTCCCATCAGGACGCGTATTTTATTCTCATTCATGAACTTAATCCTTTAGCGATCGTAAGTTTCAATATCTCGCTGGTGCCGCCGCCAATTAAGGTAAAGCGTACATCGCGCAAAAACCTTTGCACGGGATATTCCATGGCAAAACCATAAGAGGCCAATACTCTGGCCGCCTTATCGCAGATGCCCGCCGCCGCCTCGGTGGCAAAGAGTTTCGCCATGGCCGCCTGCTGCAAATGTGGTTTGTCCGTCATTTTCAGCCAAGCCGCATAATGAACAATATGGGTCGCGGCCTCAAGGTCGGTGGCCATATCCGCCAGCATCAACTGGATCGCCTGAAAGCGGTTAATCGGTTTGCCGAATTGTTTGCGTTCCGCCGCATATTTTACGGCCTCGTCAAGAGCAGCCTGCGCCACCCCAAGGCCCATGGCCCCCGTGATGATGCGAATTTCAGCCAGCACCGTCTTGAGATGGTCGGCCCCGTCGCCATATTCTTTGCTCAACCGGTGGCTATCCGGAATGAAACAATCCGAGAAGGCGACCTCGGACGTTGGYAAGGCCCTGACGCCCATTTTTTCAATGGCGCGGCCCACATGAAGCCCCTTGAAATCTTTTTCCACCAGAAATATCGTCAGTTCATTTTCCGGCCCGGCCTTGGCAAAAACCGTAAAAAAATCAGCCATGGGCGCGGCCGTCACCCACATTTTTTG
Organism: Alphaproteobacteria bacterium; assembly: GCA_002402225.1. GTDB lineage: Bacteria > Pseudomonadota > Alphaproteobacteria > Sphingomonadales > Emcibacteraceae > Paremcibacter. Next base: position 10,265 of record NVVM01000020.1, on the reverse strand, counting down.
ACCATTCATCACATAACCGCCATCGACTTTTTTGGCATGGGTGGTGATGCTTTTCAAATCACTGCCCGCATTGGGTTCTGTCATGCAGATCGAGCCTATCTTCTCGCCTTTCAGGGCTGGTTTGAACAGGCGTTCAATGATATCGTCATTGCCAAGCATATGCAGAAAATTAGTGCCCATCAAGGACTGCATGGCCACGCAGCCCGCCAAAGACATTGACCCGCGCGAGATTTCCCGCAGGGCCAGACACAGGGCCAGAATATCCATACCACTGCCGCCGACCTCTTCGGGATAGCGCATACCAAAGAAACCCAGATCGCCTAATTCCCGAAATAATTCATAGGGGTATTCATGGGCCTCATCTATGGCCTCGGCATTGGGGATTATACGCTCATCGCAAAAGCGGGTGAAGACATCCTTGATCATCTGGTGGTCTGGTGACAGGGCAAAATCCATAGGGCCTACTCCGCKRTATARYCGTAAAGCTCAGCGGCTTTTTCTGCCGAGATAATCTCATCCCTGATTTCCCGGGCAAGTGTTGCCCGATCTCTTTTATCAGGTCTGCCATATCCGCCGCCGCCGCCCGCTGTYTGAAAATAAATGGTGCCCTTGGGCACATCCGTGATCAGGTCTTTGTTATTCGGGATAACTTCTGTGCCGTCTGGATAGGTCATTTTGATCAGGTTTAAATTGCCGCCGCCGCCGCCAAACAGGCCAAAGGATGGTTCAAAATCGCCGTCACCAAAAGTCACGATCTGGGTATTCTCCGAGCCAATTTTATAGATGGTTTCCGTCCCGAGGCCGCCGCGCCATCTTCCGGCCCCGGCGCTGTCCATATCATATTCATGCTTGATCAATATATGGGGTGTCTGCTGTTCAAACATCTCGTAATCCTGATCCAGCACGCCGCCGGACGCGTCAATCATGCCAATATGATCATAGCCGTCCGTGCCATTCATGGCCCCCGATCCCCCCTTCATACCCATGAAGAAAATATCCACATAGGTATCCTCTTTTTCCGCATCCTTGCCCGTTGACAGGGAACAGAGCAGGTTATTCCAGCCAGCGGTCACATTGTCGGGCATAACCGGTGCCAGAGCCCGAATGATCGCATCCGCATTGGGCGGGCAGAGATGATTGCCAAATGTGGTGGCTTTGGGATAGGAAGCATTCAGGATTTTGCCCTCGGGGATCAAGATCTCAATAGGCTCGACCATGCCCTGATTATGGGGAATGTCCGGATTAACCATCTGCAGGAATGTGAGGATCGTTGCCGATGCGCTGGAGGTATAGGTGCCGTTAACAAAGCCGTCCGTCTGGGCGTCCGTATCTTCATAATCAAAGATGATATTTTCATCTTTAACAGTGATTTTCACCCTTATGGTAAATTCACTTCCTTCATGACGGCCATCATAAAAAACTTTGCCTTCGCCGGTATAGCTGCCGTTGGGAATTTTACGGATTTCGGCTTCCATCATTTTGCGCGTGGCTTTAAACAGGGCCTGCTTATGACCCAAATAGCTTTCAAGGCCATATTTGGCTATAAGGTCGAGCATCCGGCGCTCGCCAATGACACAGGCCCCCATCTGGGCCTTCATATCATGCTGCACGATGTCGAAACGGATATTGGCAAAGATCAAATTCCAGATGTCTTTACGTAACTTGCCGCCCTCGACCACTTTGATCGGCGGAATGCGCAAAGCTTCCTGCCAGACCTCTGTGGCATTCGGGYTATAGCCGCCCGCCACATTGCCGCCGATATCGGCCTGATGACCCTTGACCGCCGACCATGCCACAAGCGCGCCTTCAAAGAAGATCGGCTTATAGACCGCCACATCGTTATTTTGATTTCCCATGGAGAAAACATCGTTATGGAAGAAAACATCCCCCTCGTTGATATTGCCCTCATAATAGCCAATGATATATTTACACACAGGGGCCAGTGAAAAAGCCAGAATGGGCAGATTTTCCATCTGCTCGAGCATATTGCCCTCGGCATCATAAAGGCCGGTAACAAAGTCCTTGGCCTCGCACAGGATGGGGGATCGCGTCGATTGCTGAACAGATATGCTCATTTCATCGGCAATTGATTTGAACGCCCGCGCGTAAACGGACAATAAAATTGGATCTATATCACTCATGCGCTTTCTCCCTCTAATAATGCCGTAACCAAATCCGGCCTGTCTTTACGATACAGGGCGAATGAGCCATATTTATCGATCACGCAGTTAAATTTCCCATCGACGAATATGGCGGTTGTCACCTGTTCAATCATKGCSGGCCCTTCCACATGATTRCCATGAGACATTTTATGGCCGTCATAAACAGGGACGTCGCGGAATATTTTGTCTTCTGGAAGATAGACGGATCGCTCGCCTTTTATGGCCGCAGTGGCATCCGCAGCTGATTTTTCTTCGGTGCGGAARGTTGGTTTTGCCACTTCTCCCACGGATTGCACGCGAATATTGATAATTTCAACCGGCGCATCCGCATCATCTTCCAGTGAATAGCCAAACAGCCGGTTATGCTCAAGATGAAAAGCCGCTGCAATAGCCGCCGTATTCTGACTTTCAATATCCTGCTGAGAGACTTCAACAGATACCTCATGATATTGACGCAGGTAACGGCAGTCAAGCTTGATGATACTGCTGCGGCGCGCTGGTGGAATATCTTCCTCTTCCAGCAAATCATTACCTTCTTGCAGCATGGCGGCGATGGCAACATTCAATCCTGCCCAATCCATACTCTTTAACCGCGCCACAAACGTCTGGACGAAATCATGACGCAAATCAGACATTAACATACCCGCCGCACAGAGGATCGAGGATTCACGCGGGATAATCTGAAAGGGAATTTGCAATTCTTCGCAGATGAGGCAGCTATGGGTCGGGCCCGCGCCGCCCGCAACCACGAGCGGAAATTCACGGGGATCAAAACCACGCTTGATGGTGATTTCCCGAATGCCCTGCGCCATATTTGTGCAGGCAATCCGGTACATACCCGCCGCCGCTTCCTCAATGGAAAACCCCATGGGAATGGCCACATGTTCTTCAATGGCTTTTCGGGCAGCGGCCATATCAAGCTTCATAGTTCCGCCCGCAAAAAAATCCGGATCAAGATAACCCAGCACCAGATTGGCATCCGTGCAGGCGGGTTTTGTGCCGCCCTTCATATAGCTCGCCGGGCCGGGATCTGCGCCCGCGCTTTCGGGGCCCATACGCAGCAAACCGCCTTCATCCAGCCAGCCGACAGAACCACCGCCGGCCCCAATGGTATGAATACCCAGCATGGGCAGCGCCAAACGCCGCCGGTCAATTTCGCCTTCRTTGAYCACRAYYGGMSTSCCRACSACCARWGMGGCCTCAAAACTKGTGCCGCCCATATCAACCACRATACAKTTWTCCTGATCATGGGCYTTRACATATTGCAGRCCCGCRCCSGGRCCMGCYGCCGGRCCGGACAAYAGGGTCARKGCSGCYTTKTCYYKSGCRATCTSCGGGGTCATCACACCGCCATTTGACTGCATGATCAATAAAATACCTTTAAAGCCAATGCCTTCAAGACGGCCCAGAAGCTGGTTGAGATAATGGTCTAATATGGGGCCGATATAGCTATTGAGTGCCGTGGTGCTGACCCGTTCGTAAAAACGTATCGACGGCAACAGCTCGGAAGATACCGTAAGATAGGCCTCAGGCATTAATTCGCGCACCAGTTCAGCGGCCTGCTTCTCATGATCGCCATTAGCAAAGCTGTTCATAAAACAGATGGAGACGGCCTTGACCTCTTCGGCTTTAAATAAATCAATTGCCGCCCTGACGTCATCCAGACTTAACGGGGCAATCTCCTGACCATTACGGTCAAGCCGCCCGCCAACCCCGCGCCGCAGATATCGGCGCACCAGCGGCACCACATTGGTGCAGCGGTTATTATATTGCTCTTCCCGAATACCGCGCCGCATTTCCAGGGCATCGCGCAGGCCTTCGGTGGTAATCAGTCCGCATTTGGCCCCATTGCTGGTCAAGGTCGSATTGGTGGTCACCGTCGTACCATGAACAATCGTGTCCAGATTTTCCGCCAGCTCTTCCAGCGTCATGGGCGGGGTCATGGCCTCGGCAATATCCGTCAGACCCTGAATGACCGCAATGGACGGATCAGACGGCGTGGACAAAGTTTTATGGATGCGGGTGTCATGCCCGGCCTGATCTACGAAAAAATCCGTAAAAGTTCCGCCAACGTCAATACCAATTTTCAGACTCATTTAATGTTCCTCTTATTTTCTATCTGTGACCTGTATCACGATCGCCATGGCGGTATCCCCCGCCGCACAACCGCTAAACAAGCCATAACCGCCGCCCTTCAGGGCCAGCTCCTCAATCAATTCAATCACACCGCGCATCCCCATAGGCCCTTGGGGATGACCCCAGATCAAAGAACAGCCAAAATTATTCATGGCGCGCACATCAATGCCGAATTGATCTGCAAAAAACAGATCATTAACGGCAAAAGGATTATGGGTTTTGATGGCGTCAATCTGATCAATGGCAATCCCCGCCTGCGTCAAGGCGGCATTTGCCGCCGGAACCGTGGCTTTTGGCATATAGGCCAATTCCACCCGCGCCTGACCAATGCCCAGAATCTTCACCTGAATATTGCTGTCCTGACTAAGCTCTTTCGCCTTTTCCGGACTGGCCACTATCATGGCCGCATTGCCGTCCGCCGGATGGGTCTGACCGCCAAAAGTAATCGTCCCGCCAGCCACCACAGGCCGCAGCTTGGCCAGGCCTTCTGCGGTTGAGGTCACAAGCCCCTCATCACCGTTCAACTGGTTTGCAATTTTCTTGAAATTTGGGGTCGGCACATCAAACGGCAAGGTCATATAACGTTTCTGAAAGGCGTTATCATCGGCCAAAGCGTCCGCATATTGTTCCTGACGCCGCAGAACAAGGTCATGCTGACGCTCCCGCGTGATGTCATAATCACGGGCGACATTTTCCGCTGTGGCGAGCATGGAATGCCCGCCCATCGGATCAAACCCGAAATTATCCATGGTCCAGTTTTCTGTTTTTCCCGTCCCGCCCGGCCCCTTTGGATTAGGGTAATAAACCTGCGGGCCGTTCGAAACACGATCCGCCGTGACAATCAAGGACGCCGTGGCCTGACCCGTTTCAATTTCCTGCGCCCCGTTCAAGATACAGCGCACCCCCGTGGCACAGGCCTGACCAATGGTTGGGCCGCTCACATGATCAAGCCCTGCCATGCCCGTAAGCCACGGCAGCCCATAAAAAACATGCTGCTGCGGCACCGATGTGCCCAGCACGCCATAATCAATAAGGCCGCCATCTATATTGCGCCGAGCAATCTCTGCGCGGGCCACATGGGCGGCGAATTTAATGCTGTGAAGGTTGGCAAGGCTGCCCTGCCACCGGCAAAAGGGCGTTGACCAATAAGCACCATAAGGGATCTCTGCAAGGTAAGACATGGGAACTCCTGTATATTATAATGGGTTTGCCCTGATTTTTTTAATCATTTAATGAATACCCGACCCAAAGAATAGGGGAAAATACGCCCTTGAAACAATTGATAGTTTCTTATGAATTGCCTTAGAAAAACTAATAGCCAGAAAAATATATATAAAATATATGGTTAAGGTTAAATTATAGTATATTTTTGTAAAAAAATCGTGAAATCTTCATAAATTTATGTTAGTTGATATAAGTATTTCTAAAGTGAATAATAAGACTCACCGCGCCGAAGGTAAGTATGAAAGACAGGAAAGCATCATGGGCCGCAATTTACCAAATTTAAATTCCATCCGGGCCTTTGAAGCCGTGGCGCGGCATTTAAGCTTTACGCGCGCCTCAGAGGAATTAAACGTCACCCAGGCGGCGGTCAGCCATCAGATCAAGGGATTGGAGGCCCAGTTGGGCGTGATGCTTTTTCGCCGCCACAACAAAGGTCTGCTTTTGACCAAGGAGGGGCAGGCCATGCTTCAGCCCATGACCAATGCCTTTGATCTTATTGCCGATGCCACAAATTTAATATTCAACAGTGAAATTCAAATTTTAAAAGTGTCCATGCTCAGCAGCTTTGCCACGGGCTGGCTCATGCCGCGCCTTGATAGATTTTATACCGAATACCCCAATATTGATATAAGAATCATGGTTACCAATAAAGATTTTGATCTTTTAAAGGCCGGTGATGTGGATATTGACCTGCGCTACGGCGATGGCAAATGGCCCCATGTGGAAAGTCAGAAATTTCTGCCGGAAGAAATCTTTCCCGTCTGTAGTCCGGGCCTGCTCAAAGGCGGCCAGCCCCTAAAAACTCTGGATGATCTGGGCCGTCATATTTTGCTGCATGACAATAAAGTGATTGGCTGGAAGGAATGGCTTGATGATGCGGGCATCAAGGGCGTGGATTATAACCGTGGCCCGGGATTTTCCCATTATCAGATCACCCTTCAGGCGGCAACCCTTGGTCATGGCATCGCCCTTGGCCGAACGCCTTTGGTGCTGGAGGCTTTAAAGAAAGGCGATCTGGTTCGCCCCTTTGACATCAGCCTGCCGACCGGCATGGGCTATTACGTCATCAACACCAACACCGCCACCGACAAAACAAAAGTCCGCGCCTTCACCAACTGGCTAAGACAAGAGGTCAAACTGTTTGAACAGGGAAATTAATTTAAAGTTTCTATCCGAAAATGACTTGAATGCTGGTATATTGAGTGGAAAAATTTTACGCTTGTTAATCTATGCGTTGCCGCATTGAAATCAATTTAATCCGCTCTGTTGATTCATAATTTCAAGTATTTTATAAAACTCTGGGTCACTCCTCAGGATTTTATTTCCTCAACTTACGTAATCTGTTAAGCTTATTACAACATAACAAAGAAACAGAAAAAATGACTCATAAATTTCATTATATTGACGTATTTTCAGGCTGTGGCGGCTTATCATTGGGTCTTGAAAAGGCTGGCTTTAAACTAGGCCTTGCCATAGAAAAATCTGACATGGCGGCTGAAACTTTTTTCCATAATTTTATTGAACGCATTACAGATATTGAGGAATGGAAAAAATTTTCATCAAAAGAAACCTCCGTAGAGGAACAAGCTGATAAAAAATTAATTGTCAAAGAACTTAGTGCTGTTTTAAATAGCGAAAAAGTCATTAATAAACTAAAAAACTTAGATGTCGACCTAATAGCCGGAGGGCCACCATGTCAGGGCTTTTCAATGGCCGGAAGAAGAAACCCCAAAGATGTTAGGAATCAGCTCCCCTGGCAATTCCTAGAATTGATTGAAAAGGTTAATCCAAAAACTGTGCTCATCGAAAATGTTTCTGGGATGAGACATAATTTTGTAAAACATAGCAAAGACGCTCCTTTTGAACAGCTTCGAATTGCTTTAAGTGAAACTGGTATTGGTTATCTTGTTCAGCCCATTTTTCTAAATGCAATGCATTTTGGGGTCCCTCAACACCGCCCAAGAGTCATGTTAATTGGTATTAGAAAAGATATTGGTCAGCTCCTTAATATATCAGTTACTGAAGAAACTTGGAAATCGGATTATGATCAACAGGAGCATATGTTTTTTAAAGAAAGGCCAGATCTTGCACCCAAAGGGACATATTTTGGGGAAAATATATTAACAGTTGAAGATGCTATCTGGGATTTATCTGAAGAAGGCTATTTAAACTCTAGCTCAGACTCTCTTTATAGAAAAAAAAGAGGAAAATATGCAAAAAAACTAAGAGATGATATTTCTTGGATGTCACCTGCCATAAAGAAGACAAATAGAAAACCGGAAATAAGCAACCACAATCTTAGAAACCATGCTGCTCATATAAAAACAAGATTTCGACTATATCAGTATCTAAGAGATAACAATATTTCATCTAGAACATTGAACGTCCCTGCAAAAAGTGACCTGCCAAATCAAGGAAAGCTTCTGGAAGTGAAAGGACTACTGTGTGAGGCAAAATTCCCCGCCAAATCACCTGACGGTACATTACTAGCAAAAAACATCGAAGAGCTTGCACAATTGGTTGTTGACCTTAACACCAAAAAACATAGCCAAAGACCATTGGCGCTAAATGCCCCATCACCAACAGTTGTTAGCTTGCCTGATGATTTTGTTCATCCACTTGTCCCAAGGACATTAACTGTTAGAGAAATGGCCAGATTTCAATCATTCCCAGATTCCTTTATTTTCCGAGCAAAGGAAACAACCGGAAGCTTAAGAAGAAGATTTGAAGTCCCTCAATACACTCAAGTTGGTAATGCGGTTCCCCCAATACTGGCCAATGCCGTAGGAAAAATTATCCATGACACATTACTGAGATATGCTAAGGTATCCTCTGAAAATTATGATAAAAAGGTAGTTTAGGTGCGTAGGCTATCTACTATCGAAGAAAAACGTTTAGGTATATTAACGAGCTACTCTGTACCCATTACTCTTATTGAGCCAACAGAAACAGGCCTTAAAAAGTCCATTTTGGATGCAACAGGGCCTGTCAGGCGCTTTTTAAAAGAGAGTAAAATACATGACTATTACAATCAACCACAAGGCCCAGATTATAAGGAAACATTTTCTTCTTTTCTGGTTGGAACTAAAATAATCATTCCCTCAAAAGTTTCTCTTTACCGTCCAAAAACCAAAAAGGGTGACCCAAGAATTTGGTTTAAAGGGTTGCCAAATTATTCGAAACCTAATGATATTATAGCCATTACATATAACAACAATACACTATATTGCATAAACCTCACCACTATAGCCATTGAATATATTCTTGAGAATAGTCTTCCAAGTCCGTTATTGGATTTGGTTCAGGAAATTAATTCTTTAGCATCTGATGTCTCCAACGAACTTCTATATAAAATCCGCACCATTGCAAATAATGGCCCAATACCTTCAACCATTATTGGTGACACTGCAATTGGCCGAGCTTTAGAAACCGCCCTAGGCATCGAAATCAATTCTCGAAAAGAACCAGATTATAAGGGAATTGAGTTGAAATCATTCAGATCAAAAAAAAATGGCGGCAGAGAAAATAGAAAAAATTTATTTGCTAAAGTACCAAACTGGAAACTTAGTAAACTTAAATCTAGTAGAGAAATTCTTGATCATTTTGGATATAACCGTGACGGCAACTTTAAACTCTATTGTACAGTAAGTTCCGTTGTTAGAAACTCTCAAGGCCTTCAATTTTTATTTGATTCCGAGATGGAAAAACTAATAGAAAATTCTGATAATAAGGATATTGGCGATTTTGCCGTTTGGCTTATGGAAGACCTCCGTCAGGCACTAATAGATAAGCATAATGAAACGTTCTGGGTTGCGGCAACCAGCCTTCAAATTTCTGGAATTGAGCATTTCCAATTTACCAAGATATTACACACACGTAAGCCAATCCCTTCTCAGTTCGATCTTCTTTTAGAGCAAGGTAAGATTACCATGGACCATCTTATCAAAAGAAACACAAAAGGTCGTGTAGCTGAAAAAGGACCGTTATTTAAAATCGATTCAAATGCATTAGAAATGTTATTCCCACCAAGTAAAATATATGATTTGATTAATAATTAATTTTCTCTTCAATAAACCCAAAATCAGGTAAAAATCGCCTGAATAGTAGTATATTCTTTTAGGCCGTCGACGCCGAATTCGACGCCGATGCCGGAGCCTTTGACGCCGCCGAAGGSGRMGYYKKKCYRGAYCMTGCCGTGTTTGTTGATCCATGCACTGCCGCATTCAAGGCGCGAGGCCAGCGCTTTTGCCTGTTCTATGTCATTGCTCCAGATAGAGCCGCCCAGACCATTGTCAGAGGCATTGGCGCGCGCGATGGCGTCGTCCACGTCGGTATATTTGATGATCGGCAGGGCCGGGCCGAACTGTTCTTCGGCGACAATGCGCATATCGTCCGTACAATCAGCCAGCAAGGTGACGGGATAAAAATACCCCGGCCCACCTTGCGGGTTGGCACCGAGCAAGACCCGCGCCCCATTGGCTACAGCGTCGTTCACCAAATCATTGACCTTGTTATATTGCATGGCATTTTGCACGGGGCCAAGGGCATTGTTTTCGTCCAGACCATTGCCCATGGGAACATTTTTGGCAAATGCGGTTAAATGCTCGCAGACCGCATCATAAACATCTTCGTGAACATAAAGCCGCTTTAGGGCCGCACAGGTTTGGCCGTTATTTATGAACGCCCCCCAGAACAAACCTTCCGCAATGGCTTTGGCATCCACATCCGGCAAAACAATGCCGG
>NVVM01000019.1 GCA_002402225.1 Alphaproteobacteria bacterium | reverse complement strand
CGATATCGCCAACAGCCGTTTCTATTTTTTCTTTATCGAGATATGGCCTCAGGAAGTCTATTATATCACTGGCCTGTTAATATTGGCCGCGATTATGCTTTTTCTTGTGACCAGTACCGCAGGGCGTATATGGTGCGGTTATACCTGCCCGCAGACTGTCTGGGTTGACCTGTTTTTAGTGGTGGAACGTTTCGTGGAAGGCGAGCGTAATGCCCGCATCAAGCTGGACAACGCGCCTTTGTCCTGGTCCAAATTCGCAAAACGAGCCATAAAACATATCATCTGGCTTGTCATTTCCGTTCTCACGGGGGGGGCATGGGTTTTTTATATGAATGATGCCCCGACGTTAATGGCCGAACTTATCGCCTTTGACGCTCCGCTCACCACCTATTTCTGGATTGCTCTTCTCACCTTTACCACCTATATACTGGGCGGGTTCGCCCGCGAACAGGTCTGCACCTATATGTGTCCCTGGCCCCGTATTCAGGGGGTCATGATGGATAATGACACCCTTTCCGTCATGTATAAAGAAGACAGGGGRGAGCCGCGCGCSCCTCACAAAAAAGGCGATAGCTGGGAAGRCMGGGGAGATTGCGTACAATGCCGTCAATGTGTGGTGGTTTGCCCCATGGGGATTGATATTCGTGACGGATTGCAGCTTGAATGTATTCAATGTTCTTTATGCATTGATGCCTGCGACGAAGTTATGGAGAAAATTGGTCGGCCAAAAGGATTGATTGCCTATGACAGTCTGGCCAATTTTGACCGGCGCGCAAATAATGAACCGGAGAAAATCCAGATCATTCGCCCGCGAACTTTATTCTATACCCTGCTCATCATCATTGTGGGCGGCGGAATATTTTATGGTCTGATGAACAGGGCCGACCTCGATGTGAATATTCTGCGGGATCGAAATCCCTTGTTTGTTCAATTGTCGTCCGGCGATATCCGCAATGGTTACACCATCAAAATATTAAACAAATCCCATGATATTCGAAAGTTTTCCCTGAGTATTTCCGGGCTGAAACATTATAAAATGAATGTCGTCGGCATTCAGGAAACAACCCCCGAGGGCCTGCCCGTGATAGAAGTRGGCCGCGACCGGCTCAGGTCAGTAAAAGTCTATCTGACCGTACCCAAAGAAGATTTAACAAGTGACAGCATCAGTTTCACCATCACAGCCAAAGACCTTGACAGTGACAGCATTAGTGAAAATATAACCAGCTTCAAAGGACCAAAAAAATGACCTCTGAGAATAAATCTCAAAATACCCAGAAATTTACGGGTAAAAAAGCCTTGATGTGGATTGTCGGGTTTTTTCTGGTTGTCTTTACCGTCAATGGCATTATGGCCTATTTTGCGCTGGGAACCTGGGGCGGGCTTGAAACGGAAAATTCTTACCGCAAGGGCATCCACTATAACGACCAGATCACCGCTTCGGAAAAGCAGGCGGAATCTGGCTGGGAAATTTATTTACGGCACTCTCCCGAAATAATCACCGCAGAAGCCGGTGAAACTGATCGGTTGGATATAGAGGTTATCTGGCCAGAGAATGATTTGCCGCCAGCCAAGGTTTCGGCTATGATAACCCGCGCCGTAACCAACATCTATGATCASGAAATCATCCTGACCAAAAGCCGTGACAATCTTTACACGGCCCCTCTGTCCCTGCCACTTGCCGGGCAGTGGAATGTGGAAATTCTTGTGAAACGACCGAATGGCGACCTATATAAGCTCAAAGAAAAAATATCGGTAGCAGCGGCATCAAAGGAAACATAATGACATCTCTAGACTCGAGGAAGGCATTTGCGGGCAGCGCCGTGCCTTTGGAGCATTTCGTGGTGGAAGGTTTGAGTTGTCCCTCATGCATTCGGAAAATAGAAGGCAGATTACAAAAAAAATCCATCATAAAAAATGCCCGCCTTAATCTCACCACCCAACGGCTGGCGGTGGAATGGGCCGGCAATAACCCGGATACCGCCGCCAATAATGATGAGGTCATCGATACCTTAAAAGAATTAGGTTTTAAAGGATATATGTTTAAAGACAGTCCTTCTGAAGCCTCGGATGACAAAGAGGGGCGATGGCTGCTGATCTGTATGGCGATCGCCGGATTTGCCATGATGAACATCATGTTATTCTCCGTTTCCGAATGGGCCGGAAYAGATATGGGTCATGAAACGCGCGGTTTTTTCCATTGGATGTCAGCGCTGATCGCCCTGCCCGCCGCGGCTATCGCGGGAATGCCTTTTTATAAATCTGCGTGGGGCGCGGTTAAAGCCCGCAGACTTAATATGGATGTGCCGATTTCTCTGGCCGTAATTCTGTCTTTAGGCTTGAGCGTCATGCAGACGATTATGCGCAGCGGTGATACCTATTATGATGCAGCCGTGATGCTACTGTTTTTCCTGTTGATCGGACGTTATCTCGATCGAAAGATGCGCAATCATGCCCGCGCCACCGCCCATAACCTGATGAGCTATCGTCCGGGTAAAGCCACCATTGTCACAGAAACAGGCGATAGCGAGAGCTGCATCATTGATATGCTGCGCCCGGGGATGGTTGTTCGGGTTGCGCCGGGGGAACGCATTCCCGTGGACGGCGTAATCATTCGCGGCATCTCCGAAGTGGACACCAGCCTTGTTACCGGCGAAACACTGCCCGTATCAGCTGGCCTTGAAGACAAGGTTTTTGCCGGCACCATGAATATTAGCGGCGCCCTTGATATCCGCATCACGGCCCTTTCCGGCAAAACCCTGCTGGATGAGATTATCGGCCTGATGGAGATTGCCGAGCAAGGCCGGGCCAAATATGTCCGGCTTGCCGACAGGGCGGCCCAGATTTATGCCCCCGCCGTTCATCTGCTGGCCCTGCTGACTTTTATCGGCTGGATGGCGTTTGGGGGTGTTGGCTGGCAACTATCCCTGATCACCGCTATTGCGGTTTTGATCATCACCTGCCCCTGCGCATTGGGGCTCGCCGTGCCTGTGGTACAGGTTATTGCCGCGAGCCGCCTGTTTAAAAACGGCATATTGGTCAAGGCACCGGACGGGCTTGAACGGCTTGCCGAGATTGATGTGGTCGCCTTTGACAAAACCGGCACCTTAACGCTGGGCCAGCCGGAGATAACCCCGGAAACACCCAATGGCGATAGCCTAGATCCCGCCATGCTTGAGCTGGCCGCCAGTCTGGCCAAGGCCTCTAGCCACCCGTTATGCCGGGCATTAATCGTGGCCTGTCATGAGCGCGATATTCCCACCGTCGCAACCTCCAGTCCCCTTCATGAAGAACCGGGTATGGGCCTGAAAGCCACCATCAATGGCACAGAAGTCCGCCTTGGCAATCGTGGCTGGTGCCACGTTGGCGCTGATGTTCAGCAGAATAACCGCTTTAGTGAGCTTTGGTTGAAATCCGGCGATCAGGCACCCGTCCTTTTTACCTTTCAGGATCGCTTGCGTAAAGACGCTGTCCAAGTGGTGAACTGGTTCCAGAAAAAAGGCTTCGAAGTCTTGCTGTTGTCCGGCGACCGGGTGGATGTGGTCAGGGATGTGGCCAAAGAGCTTGGCATAAGTAATTACCACGGCGGGGCCAAGCCGCAGGATAAAATTGATCGTCTGGAAGAGCTTAAAGCACAGGGCAAGAAAATCCTGATGGTGGGTGATGGACTGAATGATGCCCCGGCGCTCAGCGCGGCTTATGTTTCCATATCCCCCTCAACAGCCGCAGATGTCAGCCAGAATGCCGCAGATTTCATATTTCAATCTCAGACGCTGTCTTCTGTTGTCCGCGCCTATCAGATATCAAAATCCAGCCGGAAACTGGTCTTCAGCAATTTTGGCCTTGCCGCCGTTTATAATCTGGTTGCCATACCTTTTGCCGCCGCCGGGTTTTTGACCCCGCTCATATGCGCCCTGGCCATGTCAGGTTCTTCCATGGTGGTTACCGCCAATGCGTTCCGGCTTAATCTGATTCCACTATTCTCTCCTGAAAAAATGAGGCGTAAATAATGGAAGGCCTTCTTTTTCTTATCCCTATCGCTTTGTTTCTGGGACTGGTGGGTCTGGCTGGCTTCCTCTGGAGTATGCGTTCTGGCCAATATGATGACCTTGAGGGCGCATCCTACCGCGCCCTGTTCGAGGAAGATGACATCAAAAAACACGAAAAGTAAATTTTCCTGTTGCGCGCCTTTCCAAATAACCTCTAATTGTTTACAAAGAAGGTAATGCATAGGGAGAATATCATGACCAGAATAAAAATAGGTGTTGTTGGCTGCGGCGGGCGTATGGGGCAAATGCTGGTCGGGGCCATCCTTGATCAGGAAGCCGCCCTGTTATCCGGCGGCACCGAACGTCATGACAGCCAATATATCGGCCAAACCATCCGGCATCCGGCCAGCGGTCTTGATACCGATCTTAAAATTACCCCCGATGCGGAGATTCTCTTCAAGACTTCCGATGTGATCATTGATTTCACCTGTCCAACCGCAACGGTGCTCCATGCAAACCATGCGGCGAAATATGGCACCATTCATATTATCGGCACCACGGGCATGACCGCAGAAGACGAAAAATCCTTGCATAGGGCCGCAAAATCCGTGGCCGTGGTTTATGCGTCCAACTTTTCACTTGGGGTTAATTTATTGTTTTATCTGACCCGCAAGGCCGCCCGTATGCTGGATGCGGATTATGATATTGAAATCCTTGAAATGCATCATCGGCATAAGGTGGACGCGCCGTCCGGCACGGCCTTAAGCCTTGGTATGGAAGCCGCAAAAGGCCGGGCCGTTGACCTTGATCAGGTGGCCGATAAAAACCGTGATGGCATCACAGGCGCGCGAAAACGCGGCGATATTGGTTTTGCTGTCTTGCGCGGCGGCAATGTGGCCGGCGAACATGTGGTGAGCTTTAATGCCGATGATGAACGTATCGAACTGACCCATAAGGCCGGCGACAGAGTGATCTTCGCACGCGGGGCGGTGAAAGCCGCGATCTGGGCCGCAAAACAAAAGCCGGGCTTTTATGATATGGCAGATGTTTTAGGGCTTCCCAAAGAATGAAGAAAAAGGATGTATGGGAATTTTTCCGCCGGCTTCAGGAACGTGACCCTGAGCCGAAAGGCGAGCTTGAYTATACCAACCCCTACACCCTGTTGGTCGCCGTGGCTTTATCAGCGCAGGCCACGGATGTTGGCGTCAATAAAGCCACAAAGGCGTTATTCAAGATTGTCAGAACCCCGCAGGATATGCTGGATTTAGGGGAAGAACGCCTGAAAGACCATATCAAAACCATCGGGCTGTTTAACACCAAGGCCCGGAATGTCATTAAGGCGGCAGAAAAGCTCATCAATGATTTTGGCGGTATTGTTCCCGAAAACCGCGAAGACCTTGAAACGCTGGCCGGCGTGGGCCGAAAGACCGCAAATGTGGTCTTGAATATCGCCTTTGGCCAGCCTACCATTGCAGTCGATACCCATCTGTTTCGAGTCGGAAACAGAACAAAGATGGCCGTGGGCAAAACGCCGCTCGCCGTTGAGAAAAAACTGGWARMKSSYWKSMMKCSWRASKKWSSGYGYCRYRSCMMWCRCYGKWWGMWMCWSSAYGSSMRKTAKMTCTGCAAGGCAAGACGGCCTAGTTGTCCGACATGTCCGGTAGAGGATCTATGCCCCTACCGGGATAAGACGGTTCTTGATCCAATTCAGGTATGAGTGGGCCCGGCAATTGTTTTTCCGGGATCACCAGACTATCCGGGATCACAAAACTATTCAGGCAGGCATTGGGCGATACCGTTGGGTTTTCTGCGGCGGGGTCTGCCGCTGCGGCCGCCGCATAATCCAGCCGAAAATCACCGTTGTCATCGGGATAATAATAAAGATGAAGCCGGCATTCCGAATTCCCGTAAAGCCAGACCTCTGCCTCGCGCTCACGCCGTTTTAACGAGGGCTCCCCCAGAATATTAAGCAGCGTATCCGGGGCAAGCCCCATGATGTTCGCCATGATAAAGCGCGGCCCCTGCGGTGCAATGACAATTGCTTCTTCAGGGGCTTCTTCCGCCGCCGCTATTGGCGGGGGCGCTTGTTCGACCGGTTTTTCAGGGGTTTGACATCCGGCGAGCAATGCCGTCATGACGCCCAATATTATAACCCGCATCATACGTCCCGCCCCTCTGACCGGATCGTCAGATGGAATATATGAGCCAGAATCGCGGCTCCTAAAATAGGCGCGGTCAGGTTAATCACGGGAAGAGTATATAGCAGGGTAATCATAAAGCCGCCGCCCAGAACTTGCCCCCGAATGGATTTACGGTGCCGGCCGGCTTCCTTGATTCCCAGATGACGCACAGCGACCATTTCATAATAACCCCAGCCTAGCAAATAAGAATTCAGCGTATAAAAGATAATCAGCGGCACAAAAGGCAACCAGAAAAAGAAGATATAAAGCGGGATCACAATGATATTCAACAGGATAATCATAAAGGCCAGCCGCAGSGCCARATARGCCAGATGCSAAACMCCMAGYCKTTTTCCYGCYTTRTGWYCSGGGTAATRTTTRTCYTCCACYGCATCRACAAYATCATCMAGATAMAGYGACATGAAWATGGTCGCNAWKSGSKGGAAANAAKAYKCCCATMARAAAGAAAAAGATAATATTGAAAATCCAGTCAATATCAAGCAACCATTGGAAAAAGCTGTTTACCCACTGCCAGTCAAACCGGGTGAGAATAAATTGATCTTTCAGGTAATTTGCCAGAAACCATGTGACAACCATGGCGGCAATCGTGGTCAGAATACCCAATATAAAAACTTTGAGAAAGGCGCGGTCGAAGACTTGGGCCAAAGTCCGCGTTACGGCGCTCATGATATTTTTCACGTTTTTATCCTTACAGGTATCGCCCCTAAACCACCCTTACAGGAAAATATGGGCTTATTATATCAAAAGGCAAGAAAGATTTTRTTAAATCTCATTTTTTACGCTTGCATGCCCCATGGCTCATCTTATACTCCCTCCATAATTTAAAACCATTGATGTGAGAAAGTATGACGCATAAATTTGATGTATTGGGTATCGGAAATGCCATTGTTGATATTCTGGTTCAGGTAGAGGATGATTTTCTTGTCGATCATGACATTCCCAAGGGCAGCATGCAGCTTGTCGATGAAGAGACCTCTGAGAAACTCTATGACAAGCTGGGTTCAGCGATTGAATGTTCTGGCGGATCAGCCGCCAATACCATCGCCGGACTTGCCTCTATGGGCAGCCGGGCGGCTTATATTGGCAAAACCAAAAATGACCAGATGGGTCATGTTTTTGACCATGACATCAAATCTCTTGGCATTGAATATACCACAAAAAAGGACGAAAGCGGGGCCTCGACAGCCCGTTGCCTTGTCATGGTAAGCCCCGATGCCGAACGCACCATGTGCACCTATCTTGGGGCCTGCGTTAATCTGATGGAAGCGGATATTGACGAGGCTCAGGTGGCAGGTGCCTTCGTGACTTATATGGAAGGATATCTTTGGGATCCTGAAAATGCCAAAGCCGCCTTTCGAAAGGCCATGACCCTCGCCCATAAGGCCGGACGCAAAACATCCATCAGCCTGTCGGATAGTTTCTGTGTCGGCCGCCATAAACAGGAATTCCTGCATCTTGCCGAACATGAAATTGATATTCTCTTTGCTAATGAGGAAGAGCTGTTGATGCTGTATGATACGCGAGATTTGAACGACGCGATTAAGGCCGTGCAGCAACATTGCGAAGTCGCCGCCATTACCCGCAGCGCAGAAGGCTGCATCATTGTCAGTGCGGGCGACATCATTACCGTGAAGGGCAACCCCGTGAGCGATTTAGTGGATACCACAGGTGCCGGCGATATGTTTGCGGCGGGCTTTCTTCACGGCTATACGCGCGGCCTTGATCTTGGGGTTTGCGGACGTATGGGCAACCTTGTGGCCAGCGAAGTCATCACCCATCTGGGCGCAAGGCCTGATATTGACCTTAAAGAATATATAGCAAATAAATTATACTTGACCTAGGGTGGTTTCTCAGCGAAATTACTGGAAATATCATCTAAGCCAAAGATACTATCTAAGAAAGAGGAAAATCATGTCTGTAATTCGTAAATTTATAACTTCTGCATTGATTTTATTTGCCCTGAGTAGTTCTGCATATGCGGTAACCTCTTGTCGTCCGCCCTTGGCACCGGTCATCCCGGATGGCGCAACAGCCCCTAAAGAGGATATTTTAACGGCCCTGAAAACCATAAAAAATGATTTCCAGCCCGCCATCATAAATTTTCAAAATTGCATCGCTACGGAGAAAACGGCGATAGGTGATGTGGCAACAGAACAACAAATGTCCCATTGGGATCAACTATTTGATTACGCCTATGCTCTTGAAACCCAAGTTGCCGATCAAATGAACAAAGCCATTCGGGCCTATAAGGCGCGCACAGCCAAAGAAACAGCGGAATAATACCGTTATTTACCCGCGCCGTAAAATTGATCAATACCATACATAATCATATTGACATTCCCCGCCTCATCCCCGAGCGGCAATCCAAGGACATGGTATTTTTGAAAGCTCCTGTTCAGCCAATCCAGTTGTGACGTCACRTAATAGGTGGTTTTTTGCCGGATAAGCCACGACAGGCGGTCATGTACGGCCGGATTGGATGACAGTTCATCCAGATATTTTCCGGTCGCATCCTGCCCCATAACCCTGACCACATCCGTGCCAACGAGCCTGAAGCGAAAGCGTTGCGGCTCATACTCCACATCGATCAGGATAATTTTGGGCAACAGGTCAATGATCTCTGTGGGGCATATATCCGGGCGGGACGGCATCTTGCGATTGCCTTTCTTGCCCTGCCAATATTCGTATAAATCCCGCAAAAGAGAAACGGGAATATCCTGCGGCTGGTTTACAGCCGTAAGCTGCGATTGAACCGCATAGTCAGAAGTCGACATTTTCTTTTTTCCTTGTCAAAAAAGAGGGCGACTCCCCGCACCCGCTTTTACAAATTAACCATAAGTTGGCTCTCATATGGTAAAGGAAAGGGCAGAGTCAAGGAAAAATACAACTAATATTACTTTTTTCTAATTTACGCTCTATTTCTCCGTAGTATTTATGCGGTCAGCATCGGCCCAAGTCGCTTGCCGCCAAAAATATGGATATGAAGATGAGGCACTTCCTGATGGGCATCATCGCCCGCATTGGCCAATATTCTATAGCCCGGGGCTTCCAAGCCGTTATCGCGCGCCACCTGCCCAACAGCGCGAAAAAAACCCGCAATCAAATCCGCGGGGGCACGCGCCGTAAAGTCAGCCATGCTGATGTAAGCGCCCTTGGGAATGACCAATATATGAACCGGAGCCTGCGGATTAATATCATGAAAAGCCAGCGCAAATTCATCCTCATAAACCTTGTCACAAGCTATCTCCCCCCGCAAAATCTTCGCAAAGATATTTTCTGTATCATAGGTCATGTTTTTGCTCCCGTGCCATTATCATAAAACCATACGGAAATTGACAAACTTTGTCAATTTATGCCATACTWAAYWTATRRMTWTGGAGAATTAATATGGCAACCATGAATGTATCACTTCCRGATCAGATGAAAAACTGGGTTGAGGATCAAACTCAATTAGGCCGCTATAGCAACGCCAGTGATTATATCCGCGACCTCATCCGCCGAGATCAGGAGCGTAATGATAAAATTGGTCATATGCAGATTCTGGTGACAGAGGCACTTGCAAGCGGTGTCAGCAACAAATCCATGGATGATATCCTGACTCAAGCGCGTGATATGTCAGGGACTTCGTAATAAGTATGAGCTATCGGCTTAGTCTAAAGGCGCAAGAAGATATTATTAATATCTATCGGGCGGGCGCTCTTCTTTTTGGTGCGGAGTAAGCCGGGAAATATCATATGGAAGTGGAGCGGGTCTTTAAGTTTCTCAGTCATAACTCAGAAGCTGCCAGAGAACGCACCGAAATCACACCGCCCGTAAGGGTTCACCCCTACGGCTCACATATAATTATTTATCTTATTGATAGCGCGGAAGACGTCTTTATTCTGCGGATACGTCATGGCCGGGAAGACTGAACAAAAATGCCTTTGTAATGTTTAAATTCTTTAAATTTACCCACCCTGACCCTGACCCTATTGATTAGAAATACACCTAAAAGTCAATTAATACGTATTGTGTCCCCCGATTTCAAACATCAGGGTCAAAGCAGGTTATTTGTCCTCACGCCAATCATGCTCTATCTCGACTATATTTCGTCATTCTATCGAAAGATGGAATCCAGTTTTTCTGAGGATTTTGGCTGAAAATTCTGGATTCCTGCCTGCGCATACTACTGTCCGGGGAAATTTTTAAGAGGGTGGAAAAAGGTTATAGCTGCCCTTGTTTTAGGCTAAAATCAGGTTGATGAGACTTAATTTTAGAAAAGGATAATTTCATGTTTAGCAAGAGCATTTTAAGCACTATATTAAAAGCACTTCCCCGCGATCAAATCCAGAAATATGTGGGTCAGCATGGATCCGACCGTTGGCGTAAGAGTTTTAAGACCTGGTACCATCTCGTTGCGATGTTGACAGCCCAATTTTCTGGTGTAAACAGCCTGCGAGAGCTTGAAGTATTATTTTCTGGCCATGGCTCTCACCGATATCACCCTTTCCGGGCGAGGATCCGATTGGACCCAGGAGAGTAAAATCCGAACCAACCATGGTGGTCTTAAATTACATATTCAGATGGATTGTGACACCGAAATGCTGGAATATTCCGAAATTACAGCAACCAATATCAATGATATCACGGCGGCTTTGGACTTTCCTTTGGACCCGGGTCGCATCTATATTTTTGATAAAGGATATTGTGATTATAACTGGTGGTATGAAATTCAGGAAACCGGATCCCAATTTGTCACACGCCTTAAACGTAATGCGGCCTATAAAGTCACAAAAACATGTGAGATACCTACAGAAGGTGAGAGTTTTATTCTACAGGATCAAGTCATTGAATTGACCAATAAACATCCCCGTGCGAAGAAAATCAATAAGCTCGCGGGCATTCCTCTTCGGCTCATTCRGATCAAACACCCYGGCGGRAAATYCYGRYNTTTTNTTATTGTGAGSRATAACWWAGMKKYAWSYGYAWYRSWARTWWMKRKWWRRWWSAWRAGAYGCKKGWMWWWTRAAYWGSKGWWWAAATRKGWAAWAYRAMMMYKRMMAYKARMRYKWTYWMWGRGGCAGAGCCGCAATGCGGTGAAGATACAGATCTATGTGGCATTGATCGCCTATATCTTGCTGAAGCTCTACAAGAAAATACTGGGTGATGGGTCACGGTTACGCCTGAAGGATATTCTGGTCACCTTGAGAACAGGCATCTTTACAAGACCACAAATGTCAAAACAACGGCGAAACTACAGAGACAACATGTTTCAGAAACAGCAGGAACTATGGAGTTTCTCCCAATGAACCACCAACTGAAATTTCCCCGGACAGTAGTGTGCCTGCGCAGGAATGACGGCCAAAGACAGGGGCGTTTTCACCCTCTCGATTATCCCTTTCCGTCGCCCGTGCCCCCCACAATGCATAAAATCCGCCGGGCATGTTTCTTCGCCGCCATCCTGAGTGCCATGAGTGGTGGCGTGGTGGCGTGCTGTCCGTCACCGGCTTAGGTCGCAATATCTGCAATATGGCGCGCGCCTATTCACAAGATTTACGTGATCGGGTTATCAAGGCCGTTGAGGCAGGGGAAAGTGCGAGAAGTTCTGGCCGTCGTTTTGGCGTAAGCGAGGCGGCAGCGATCAAGTGGGTCCGTCGCTGACGCGACACGGGCAGCTCTTCGCCCAAACAGGTTGGCGGCTACAGGCCCTGTATTCTGGCGGATCATGCAGAAAGACCTCAATCCGGATTACCTTGTTTTTCTTGATGACCCGAAGGGCAGCGCGGAGCAGCAAAACAGGTACCAGCACCAAAATGAGCCGACCCCGTGGTCGCGCACAAAAAGGCGAACGGCATCCGCGAAGCCATTGAGCGCGTCGGGGCAAAACTCCTGTATTTACCGCCATATTCACCAGACCCTTACACTGGAAAAATGATTCACAGGATCATTTCTCTTATCGTTTCAGCCCATCGAAATGGCTTTCTCAAAACTCAAGGCGATCCTGCGTAAAGCAGAAGAAAGAACAATGGATGGCCTGTGGAGAAAAATTGGAGAAACCCTCGCACAGTTCAAGCCTCATGGGTGCTCAAACTATTTCAAACATGCCGGATATCAATACAATTAAAACGAAACTGCCCTCTAGGTAACACATGATGAGTGGTTTGTATCCGAGTATATTTATTTTTCTTCAACCTCATGTGCGATATATGGTAGACTTGTATTGTTATTCCCTATTGACTTTAAGCAACAAAAAAATAGAAAATACAACATATCTGGAAACTTGGGATATTGTTCTTTGCGCCTTATATTGCATATGAAAGTAAAAGACTATGGTTCATACTTATGGCACCACATCGTCTAGCAGCACGGCAGGGCAGGCAAAAACGGCATTAAACAGGCTTCTTCGCGTTGCGGAAGAGGAAGGAATAGATATAAGACAGTTCTGTCAGGATCAAGATATTGATTCAACGATCTTATTTGCAAAGGGCAGCTATGTAAATCGCCATGATTATTATAATGCCACAAAGAATGTCATCAATTCGCTAGGCATCCCTGACATAAGTTTTCGTGTGGGGCGGAACTTTAGCTTTAATAATCTGGGCATCCTGGGACACGCCATTTTGAGCAGTGCCGATCTTACGGAAGCTGTTTATACCTATCTCAATCACCGCGAGGCGTTCGGGTCCGTCTTTAATGTATCCGGCATTAAAAATGAAAAAGGTCTCTTTATTACCGCCGAAGCATCGCCCATGGATGAAATTATTCATCGTCATCTTATCGAAAACTGGCTCCTGACCTGGTCACATTTGCCGGACTTGATTGATAGCTCGGACACGATATTTAAAGGTATTCATGTTCCTTTTAAAGAACCACAATATAGTGAATTATATTATAAAGCATTCAATTGCCCCCTCTATTTTAATAGCACACGTGCGCAAATCCATATCAGTCTGGAAGCGGCGGGTTATCCTTTGAAATACGCCAACAGCGGGGCATATAAATTGTGCGAAAGTGAATGTGCCTTCGCCAAAAAAATGCTGAGCCAATCCAAAAACCTTGAGCATCTGATAAAGGCAAAACTTTACACTTCATATGAAAAATTTCCCTCAACACGTGACATCGCCCATGAACTGAACCTAAGCCCGCGAACCTTACGGCGCCGCATGTCAGAGTTAGGCACGTCCTATAATAAGATGTTATATGAAGTCAGAATGGACAGGGCTTCTCATTATCACAAAGAAAATCGGTTATCCATTAAAGAAATTGCATTTATACTGGGGTACAAAGATGTGCCCAGTTATCATCGGGCTTTCAAAAACCATTTTAGCATAACGCCTCAAAATTATATAAACAAACCTTTTAAATAGTCGTCCCTAAAAAACCATTGAAAGCCTTATAGATTAAGGATTTCCAAGGCTTTAGATACGCTGTAAACTGCAACGAATATAATATCCCGCGTTAAAAGGTTGCAGTTTATGCTCAAGCAGAACCCGAAGAAAGACCGTCAGGATGACCTGTTTCAGAAGTGGTCCTACTTTGTTGGACAGGTTTGCGGCGATGTTAAGCTTTGTTATGTTGTTTAATGTTATGCCGCTCTTTTCCTTTGATCAGGGGCATGCCCCTGATTTTCGATTTTTTGATTATAGACCTCATCGGGGGTTTGTACCCCAAGGGCAGGCTGCGCGCTCCATTGAAAGTGGAATGAGGCCGGGTCTGATTATAGTGTGCCAACCAAGCACCAATATTCTGCCGGGCCTGCAGGCCATTCTCAAAGGCGTTCAGATAGACACATTCATACTTTAAACTGCGCCAGAGGCGTTCGATGAAGACATTGTCCATCCATCTTCCTTTGCCGTCCATGGAGATTTTGATACCTTTGTCCTTCAGCGGAGAGGTAAAATCAAAGGAGGTAAATTGTGATCCTTGATCCGTGTTGAATATCTCCGGCTGGCCATGGCGGCTGAAAGCCTCTTCCAGGGCGTGATTATTCTGCTGCACATCCAGCTTGCCGGAAAAACCAGCCTCCATGGAAGCCAGAGCTTCCCGCTTCCAACGACCAATTACCGTCGAATGCACCCCAAATTGAGAGGCTAGTTCCGATACCGGGCGGTCGTCTCTAAGCRCGGCAATAACCACTTTTGTTTTAAAAGATGCCGGATAGTTCTTGCGTGTTCTACTCATTCATATGATCCTTTCTTGATCAAAATTAAAGCTTAACACACTGTCCTGTTTTCTGGGACCGCCTCTGCTGATCACTTGTTAAAGCCAATCGAACAGCTTCTTCTCTAAATTCTTCGGTAAAAATACGTTTCTTGGTGGGCATCTGTTAACTCCTAATTCTAGGTTGGTTATAACAGATTACCCTCCACTTTTACGAAGCAAGTCCAGAATCACATTTCAACAAAAACAGGAATCCCCTTTCGATTCATAATTCAATGAAAGTGCTCTAGAAACGTTCATCTGGACAAACTCAGATATGTGCCTTCATTCTCACGCGCGACGGCACTCATAAGTACAGAGAAGGTATAAGCGCCGCCGTCGACTGTGCCGTAGTTGTTGGACGTGGTTGCAAATCCGATACCGTGGATGCGGGCAAGTTTTTTGTTTGTTGCGCCGGTTCTGTTCAGCGCGCTAATAGCCGCCGCCGTATCATCATACCGCCGACTGGAAAAATCGTCGCCAAAGACGTAGATAGCGAGTTTTCTGCCCGGCTTGCCATAGGCCCGCAAAGCTTCGACAATGCCTTCATAGGGGTTGCTGTTCGAGCTTGGAGACCATCTGTTTGTTTGAATAAGAGCAAGGCTTCGCTCACCTTTCGTATCGTTRATCCACCCGCCTTTCTTCTTCAAATAGAAGCCATTGTCATTAAGAATCTGAAAGCCCCTTACTTTTGGATGCATTGTCAGGACATTATCGATCACGCTTTTCACGCGGCCCCATTTATCGCGCATACTTCCCGAGGTATCGATGACAAAGATCACATAATCACTATCTACGGCTATGCCMCCGACTTCTTCGGTGGGCTCAGGGTCCGGTGTTGTTTCCTGAAGCTGCGCCAATTTCTCAATCATTTTTTTCTTTTGTTCGATGGCCGCGCGGCTTTGGGCAAGTTGTGAAGATTTAAATTCCTCATTTCTTGTGCTTTGCTGGATATCGTCAATCTGATCGGCAAGGGCACGGTTTCGGTTCTTGTTGCCTTCCAAATTTAGTTTTTCCTGTTCATTAAGTTCCGCAATTTGAATATTCTCGGCTTCGGAGCTGTAAATCTGGCGCAGCAGATCCATGCTTTCACTCGCGCCGCCTTCTGTTGCCATTTCTGGCCGGGAAATAATCAACAACAGGACAACCGCCCCAAAGGCACAGGATATAATATCCAGAAAAGCCAAGCTGAAAATATCGGTTTCGCGCGCTCTAACCTTCATGGCCATTGCTCCGAAGGAGACAGCACAAGTCCTTTTGTCATATTTGCCCAACCCCAATATAGGGCCTGTGCATTGGGGTCACCTGTCATGGGTAATAGAATAACGTTAATTGGCACGTTACCCCCTGGAAATACTTTCTGCAAATGACTTGATATATTAGACAAAAGGCTCTCTCGGCATTTTGGGGTTATTGACCGTTTTTTGGCACAATATGCACTACCTTGTGTCGGCAGACCATCTGTAACAACATAGATATTGGTCGGCCTTGGGGTCATGTTCAGAGCCATTCTCATGCCGGCTTCCAGATTTGTGCCGCCTGTTGGCGCGAGGACAGAAATATTTTGCACCGTGCCCCCCAAATCCCCCTGATTTGCCGCAGAAGACCATGATGTCCCCGGAGAAATCATGCCAGCCTTATCATTAAAACCAATGAAGGCAAATTGCGATTGCGTTGGAATACGCGCCAGCAACCATTTTGCAACGCGAAGTGTTCGTTGCCATTTGGGCGCGTTTTGTCGTTGGGCATCTGTATCAAATTTGGCCAGTATCGCGCGCTCCAAAGTGGGGTATGTCATAGATGTGCTGTGGTCAATCACGACGGCGATACGTTGCCCCTCTACTTTCATACCAATGATATAATTGGCTTGCCCGGTTCCCTGAAGGGTGACCTGATCCACCGGCGTTGCAATTTCGATTTCTTCTATGGCCCCTTCAGCGATTTTATTCTGCTCTTTTTCAGAGGCATTCTGCCGGCTTAGGGATGCCAGTTTTCCTTTAGCATCGACCAGCTGGTCTTCCATGGATTTTCCAGCTTGTTCAGTATCTGAGTTCTGTTGCCTCAGGCCCTCCATTTCCGCGCTCAGGTCTTTGGTTTGTTCTATCATTGACGCCAATTGTGATTGCAGGTCATCGGTTTGTTCAGAACCAGTATTTATATTATGCTTGATAATCAGAAAAATCAGAATAACAGCCCCAAGGCCGCAAGATATAATATCCAGAAAAGCCAATGCAGTGCTTTCAGTTTTTCTTTTTACAGCCACGGCCTATGTCTCCAGAAAATCCGTTGATCCGACTTGTGTCAGGATGTTTTGCTAATCCGTTCTAAAAGTGTTTTTTCGCAATATGCCTGTGTTTTTACCAGCACATCATCCTGCATTTTTTGCAGGGCATGCAGTAAGAACATCAGCAGAATACTGATGAAAAGAGCAACCAGGGTCGAGTTAAAGGCAACACCAAGTGCGCCGGTCATGCCGACAATATCCCCCGCAAKAGCCTCATCCGCTTTAGATAGCGCCACGCCAATACCGCGGACAGTGCCAATAAAGCCAATAGAGGGAATGGCCCAAATCAAATATCGTATCATTGAATTCCCGGCTTCGATGCGAACGGCCAGAGCCTCTACGCTTGTGGTCACCGCRTCTGAGGCATTCTGCACATTTCCTGTGATAAGATATCGCCGCAAACTTGCTGCCAGTGCTTGCACAAGGGGTGTCGACTTTACTTTGTCGGTCAATTCATCAAGGTCGTCCAATATTTGGGAAAGGCTATGATGTTCGGCGTCGGCCTCTTCAAGCAGGTCAACCTCGAACAGATAATTTTCAGACCACAGCCGGAATATCCCTAGCCCCATCAGGTAAATGCCATAAAACATCAGGATAAAACAAACCTCTTGCTCCCCATTCTCCAGAATGACCCAAAGGCTTCTCGATACGGATTGGCCATTGGACAAAGCCATCATCGTTGCCTGTTCCGCCTGAGGAATAATGATGCCAATATAAACAAGGTGAACAATGATGGCGATACCAACAAATACGGCGAAAGAGATCAGAGAATTTTTCATTTTTATTCCTATTAACTGAGTTGGTTGGCTATATATCGCTTGGAAAATCTACGGCCTGACTTATTGATATACGTTGTTGCGCTGCTTGCTGCGCCCAAAGGCTCTCTGTATATATATATCCAAGAATCATTATTCCCAGCGCAATGAATATTAACCGAACCGTTTTTTCCCTTTGCGGCAAGATGCTGTCATTTAGTTTATTCTTGAGTCTTGATGGTTTCTCTGACTTATTGGTCATGCTATTCCTCTTACCTGTCTTCGGCTCCGTAAACATACCGCACGACACGGAAGCCAATATCATTGCTTGCGCTATGCTCCTGATGTCGCCGCGCTGCCCTTAAATCTGTTAAAGAGGCCGACCTGAATCCAGAACCTTTAACAACATTTCCTTCGCCGATGGACGGGCCAAATGAATTGACAGCGACTTTTCCCTTCATTGGTACCGCCAGAGAATAACGGTCATTGACCCACTCGCGCACATTACCTGACATATCATGCAACCCCGATCGTTCCGCCGGAAAACTTCCCACGGGCGCAATGAGCGCATATTTGTCATCATATCTGGCAATGTAAGTCGGCACCGAACCTTTGGCGCTTTCATCCGCCAGATTTCCGCTGGAACTGGTGATAACCTTCTTGTTTCCCCATGTATATTTCGTCAATTCGGGTCGTCTTGACTTTCGCGCAAGCCATTCCCATTCTGCTTCTGACGGCAGTCGGTATCCGTCCGCATATATGTTATAGCCAACCACCTGATTATGGTTTATTTGATAAAAAGCGGTTAAATTTTCTTTCTGGCTGAGCCAGTTACTGAATTGTGCGGCTTGCGTCCAGGTAACGCCCGTAACCGGCATATTCTTTCCCTGGCCGCCCCCGAAATTGGGTTGAAATTTGAGGAATTGCCCAACGGTAATTTCATATTTTCCGGCATAAAAATATTTGGTTAACTGGACTTGGCGCAATATCTCGTTGGCAAGTTGACCGATTTCACTGCGTGCGGCCCCAATGAAGAAAGATTTTTGATCCGGTTTAAAACGAAGGAGTTCAACACCCGCGCTATCGGTCATATAAGGCGGAAGTTCGCGAAGGCGGGCGTCCAGTTCTGTCCGCAGCGTAAGGTTTATGGTTGTTGGCCGGTTGGCGGCGGGTGTTGTGGTGGTGGTTGACGTCCTATAGCCGGGCCGGGTGAATTCAACGCGGGTGGGCAGGGCCTGAAGCTTGAGCGTTAGCGGCGTTTTTCCTCTGTTTTCCCCATTTATCAGCACGTCTGATCCGCGGGGTTTCGCGATAAAATTCACCTGCCCCATAGCAAGCTTAAGGCGAAAATCGAGTTCTTGCGTCTGTCCGGGCGACACACGCACGGTTCTTTTTTCGGAATTATAACCCTTCTGAGATACTTCTATATGATAATTCTGGTTGGCATTGATGGTTGTAACAGACCCGTTGTTAACTGAACGTCCATCAAGCGTAATCTGCGCAAAATCAGGTTTGGCCGTGATCATCACGCCAGACTGCATCGGGCGCAGGCGATAATTGCGCTGTATCAGTTTTCGCGTATTTATCACGTCCACCTGATCAGATATTGGCATATAGCCGGGAGCCTGAATTTGTATAACATGTTTCCCGCCGGCCAATAAACCAGCATAGGGCAGCATTATAGGGGGCCCGCCGTCTATGGTAACAGACGCATTAACCGGCACAGATCGTAAATTGATCTGTCCCTGAATTCGGCTCAAGGGAACGGTAAAGCTCATTTCCTGAGCCCGTTCTAAAGTCAGGGGGCGGTTCACAGGCTCAAAATGGGGATGGTTGATAACAAGCTGGTATTCGCCGGGTTCCAGCTCTGTCTGAAAATCAGCTCTGGTAGAGACCAGCTTGTTATTAAGTATCCATTTTGTCCCGTCCTGCACGGGGTCAGTTGTGATCGAAATAGACGCCGGTTTGGGTCTGAGCATGACCTCAAGAAAGTTTATTGCTGTCGCCGGCGTAATATCAATGACTTGACTGGTAAAATCTTTGGCATGAACAGAAATTTTATAATTTGAACCCAGAACATATATTTGCCCCCCATCAGAAACCCACCCCGCGCCAGATTCCAGCGTTACATATCCGGAGAAAGCTGCTTCGTCCGGGCTGATCTTTACGGTCATTCCTTGCGAATATATATAGAAGAACGCGCTGATTAAAAGCAAAGCAACGGCGGCGCCAAGGCCCCCTATCAATCCCTTAGTCCGGTTTCCTTTGGCACTGCCAATGGCTGAATGCATCTTTTTGCCTGAAACCTGAGCGTCATTTGCCTTTGGGTTCTTTTTTTTAAGGTCTTTCAGTGATTTTGGTTTTTGGGTCATAATTACAAATATTCAAAAGGGTTAAATGGGGTGACTAGAGGGGTTTAGATACGGACATCACAGGTTATCTTCACTGAGGTTCCGCTTTGACCGGGCGGAACGAAATGTTCAACGATTTTTGATTTAAATCCATCACGGCTGCATTCGAAATCATATTTTCCCGGTTTAAGTTGAATGCTTTTTTGTGTGACCGGCCCTATTCGGCCGACCCGGCGTACTATTATCATGGATTTTCCATCAGAGAATACGACAACTTTATTTTTTTTCTGCCAAAGCTCAAGCCTCTGTTCCAAAGTCACAATTGTGTCGGAAAGCGTTTGGCTGTCTTGGGAAAGGGGCTTGATCAGCTCCACAAATTCAAGGGTCTTTTGATGAACCTTCGCATCCTGCAGGCGATGTTGGTTATTGAGAATTTTGATGGCGCGATTATTGGCGGCAATTATCTTGTTTGCTTTCTCACGGCCATTAATGGCGGCCCTGTTTGAATTGTCTTCCCTTAGTATATGTTCATATAATGCCAAAACTTTTGGCCAGTTATCCTGACTTTTCAGAGCCTGAATTTCTTCGAGCATGGTATTTATGCGTTTGGTTCGTTCAATCGCATCAATTTGATCAAACAAGGCAGAGATAGCCTGCCGAGCAGGATAAAGCGCCTTTGCCTTGTTGACTTCCTGCCGTGCGGTGCGTGTGTTTTCAGCGGCTATATACTGGGTGGCCTGACGAAGATGCCTATTGTACCTGGCCTGCTTTAACTGTTCCGTCAAGGCTGCCAACTGAGAGGAAATATCCTGTCTCATGGGATCGAGGGTGACAATCCTTTGAAGATATTTCTGCAAGTCTGACTGTTGATTTTGAATTTCGGCTTCGGCCGCCAACTGATATAGCCGCAGAACCTCAGGCAATACGCCGATCCTGACAGATAAATCATAGGCCGCTTTGTCCTGCCCATTAAGGCGCAGGGCGCGGTCAATCCATTCCTGTGCAGATTTTGCATCGTTGGCCACAAATGCACCCTTGGCGGTTTCAAAAGAATTCTGAAAGTTTTCGGCAATCACATTTGTCAATATCTCTGCGCGTTGCAGGGCTTGATCAACCGCAGAAACAGCCGCCGCAAAATCAGATCGGTCAAAGGCCTTGATGGCCTTTTCCTCTAACTTGGTGATTTCAGCAAGGCTGATTTRMMCRRAKYMWTCWKTWRMMRAWSCYTMRWYWSSSRNGCAAAWKYTRSWKSRKYAAMGYKMGKWRKSKYTSWTKWWASTSWMKYTYMRRWTGNNNGGGGTGSMMMSGGATTGCAGAAAATTCTTCTATATTGTCGCATTGGAGGGGGGCAAGTGCCGCAGCCGTATTTCTTGAAGAATTATCGTTCAGGACTGCTTTTTCACCGGAAAAGAAGAGCAGCTGTAATACAACCGCCGCCCCCGAAAGCACCAACAGGCCAGCGGCCACAAGTCCGCCGATGACAACAAGCTTATCGCGCTGCTTTTGACCTTGTTCAAGTTTTTTGAACGCGTTTTTTCCCTTTAAGCCCCTGCCCCCTTCGTCTGATGGTGAAGAGGAACCATCAGACGGAGTCGTATCATTAGCCATCATATCCTGTTTTTCCATAAGATAAGTTGGAGATTATGACGTCTGGCGTGGCTTCTTTTTCATAAATTTCCATGAGATGTTGCCTGTAGCCATGGAATTGTTCGACGGCATCCCCCACCAATTGTGTCTGAACGCCTTCAAATTCGACCACCTGAGTACCCATGTCCAGATTCAGGGTTTCGCCCATTTCATCCAGAACCTTGCTGCTTTCACTCTTCGCCCGGTAATCACCGATCGAAGAAAATATCAATCCCCCGCCTATGACGAGTCCAGCTGTGGTGGCGGTTTTATCCCCGGTCGCAACGCCCGCAGCGGCAATGGCAATACCCCCTAGCGTTTTGAATAGGGCGGCCTTTTTGGCTTTTCTGTACTCTTTTGCTATGGGCAGCGCATTTTTTTGCCATGAAAAATAATGGGGGTTCATAGTGCTCGCAAAAGTCTCGTAATGGGGTTGAAGGGCATCGACAAACAATTGCTCCTGAATGCGCATTATTCGAATTTTGTCATAGAGCGGATCATTGTCACTCGGTAGAGAAACAAGGCGATATGACCCTTTTTTCACTTTGGTATATTTGCCAAAATATTCCGGACCAAACATTTTTGCAAAGCGCATTTGCGTAATGGCGGGCAGCTTATTCAGGTCTTTTGCTTTTTTCCTGGATAATTTCTTGACGATTTCCACGGCTATTTTATCGAAGATAGGCGTATAGGCATCGGTTCCCTTTGTTCTTGGACTTTTGTGAAAACTCCCCTGCACGCGATATTTGAATTTTTTCTTTTTGAACAGTCTTTTTTTCCGGCCTCTGATGTCATTAACGACGATTTCAAGCTGAATATCTTCCCCATTTGCTTTTAATATTTTCCCGTGGACATATAGTTCGCCGAAACCTGAATCGTCCGGCGTCACCCGAACAGCCCCAAATGCTTCGGATCTTTCAAGGGCCTGTTTCATCATTAAGGCGAATCTGTTGGCTTCTGCCCGGCGTACTTCTGGCCAGACGCCACCTTTATCCTTGGTTGGAATATTAGGGTTAAAAACCGGAATGATCACATCAAGCTTGGGCAGATGATCGGTGTTCGCATAGCTTATGGTTGTTCTGCTTGTTACCTTTTTTCGTTTTTTATCTAAATCAAAGCTTTGTGCATTGGCCAGCTGACCGGTTATAATCCAAGAAAGTGCAACTATAGCCATTATGGCATACTTAAATAGATTGGTTGTAATCTTAAACATTTCCCTCTCCCATGTGTTCGCGTTTGCGGCGCGTTAGATTTATCCAGACTTCAATGTCATTCTGGTGATTTCATCTATTTCTCTAATCTATCAATTTCGGCCTGAATTTGTTTTTTCTTCTTAGGATCCGTTTCGCTTGCCAATCGTTTTTTCAAGGCTTTAATAAGGCCGTCATCTGCTTTGATTGCTTGAGACTTGGCCGCCGTATTTCCCGTATTGCTATAGGGTACCGTACTATTAGAGCCTGTATTGCCCGGCGTGCCATAGAGACCCTTGCTTCGATTATTATATCTGTTGGCGATTTCTTCCAAACTTTCCCGAGGGGGCGGCGAACTTTCTTCACCATATGCTTTTAAAAATGCGGATGATGGCTGCCCGGCAGCTTTTGCCGGTGATTTTGGTGAAGAAGGTGCGCCAGCAATATTTGCTGCGGCCTGAGATTTAATTTTAGTAACTTTCGGGCCGGGCGTAGATTGAGATGCCTGAGATGGCGCAGGAGAAGAAGCGGGCATTGGCGCCAGCGATATAGTACCAGAATTAGAGCCAGAATTAGACGATGGCTGGGTCGCCCACGGAGAACTATATTGGCCCGCGCTTCCCGCAGTTCCTTGCGCGGGGTCACCTTTAGCGGGACTTTTTTGGTTTGAAGCGCCCTGTTGGCCCGCAGTTGGCTCAGGCGGCGGCTGACTTCCTTTTTTGCCACCAGATTTTTTACCATTAGATTTCTTGTCCGCCGTTTGCKMSKWWGYWKMYSMKKWTKTMKRYKRGYYWGTAGAKGWGYYWGWASMTGWGKYTKKMSMWGAGTTTGTAGATGAGTTTGTRGATGAGTTTGTAGATGAGTTTGTAGATGAGTTTGTTTTGGACGGTGGTGGGCAGGACGATTTATGTAAAGATAATTTGCGCTTTAARTCAAGGTGAAGGGCTTGCCTCTTTTCKTCCTCGGTCATGATATCATCAAGGTCTGCAAAGGGATCATTGGACGGTTCAGGAGCCGGACATTTATCGTTAGCGTATGCGGCATTTCCCGTCATGAGAATAACGAAAAAAGACAAGTAGGAAATGGCCCGCAAAACCTTCGTTTTGAGCAGATTAACTCGCCTTTTGCGAGGGAACAGGCCCCATAATATTCCAATATGCATAGTTTTAGAGTAGCGCGCTCTCGTCCAAGCTGTCAATATGTTTGTTTTTGCAATGTAGCAGGTGTGTAAATACATTGAGATATGGAGAAATAAAATATAGAATGGGCGGGGAATATGGAACCTTGAACCGCCCCGGGTTTGCCGGAGGCTCCTAAATCTATAGTAAAAGGAGCCATTATGAGCAATAGTAAGAAACAGATTTTCACCTGAATTGCGCGCGGGCCGTACGGATGAGGCAGAAACGTTACGCTCTATGGATAAATTCGAGACTTTGGCGCAAGATACAAAAGCCAGAGTTATTATCCAGCATTCCATAGAAGATTTCGAAGGGCTGCCATTTTTCAAAAGTTAAAAACAGCGTCTTTTCTACCCCCGGTTCAATCTTATCACGAAGAGGGTGCTATGATAAATATACAGAAATATAAAGATCTGGGAAAATTAAATATTTCCTGGTTAAAGGCTAATTATCATTTTAGTTTTTCTAATTATTACAATCCCAAAAGAACAGGTTTTGGCAAACTTCTTGTTATAAATGATGATATTGTGAAAGTAGGCGGTGGGTTTGAAACGCATCCTCATAAGGATATGGAAATTATAACTTACATAAGAAGCGGCGCAATAACGCATGAAGACAGCCAAGGCAATATAGGCAGAACCGAGGCTGGTGATGTACAGGTCATGAGTGCTGGCACGGGGATTTATCATTCTGAACAAAATAAGGAAAATGAAGATACAAGACTTTATCAGATTTGGATTGAGCCTCATACAAAAGGCGTGAAACCTACATGGGATACATGCCAGTTTCCTAAAAAAACATATGAAAATAGCCTGCCTCTTATCGTATCTGGCAGAGAAGAAGACAAGACTAAAAAAGTCTTGCATATAAATCAATATGCCTCTGTTTATGGTGGTACAATAAAATCAGGCACAACCATTAATCACACAATAAAAGATCAAGCATATTTATTGGTTTCAAAAGGTGAGATAGATCTTGAAGGAAATATCATTAATACCGGAGACGGCGCGGAGATTACAGGTATAAAAAACATTACGATAACCGCTAAAACAGAAAGTGAAGTCATCATAATTGATGTGCCTGAATAATCATCAATTCAATGAATATAGGGATAGTAAAATGACAAATTGGAAAAATGAGCCATTCATTTTAGATGTGGAAAAGGGTGACACGAAAGCATTTTGCATGTGTGGGTTATCAAAAAATGCCCCTTTTTGTGACGGGGCTCATACAGAAACATCAATYRKKMMAMWRKWTRWRAMAKKNAATGAMKWAWWAWSMSYSWAWSCCTGCGGATGCAAACAATCTAAAAATCGCCCCTATTGTGATGGGACACATAAAAATATTAAGGAAGTTGGCAAAGAAAATAATATTCCGCCGCTAACCTCCGCAGAAAAGCCTATAGAAGAACATATTTTATTCATTCAGGAATTAGCTAAAAACGGGTTGTCAAAAGTCGGGCATCATGGTCCTATGGCGGCGATGGGCGTACCGCGCAGGGATTTGCCTAGTTGGGACGATATTCAGTTTGTAACAGCACAATTAGCAAAGCCGCCACTGCTTGAGAATGAAGCGGTAAGTACAAGTGTCGTTATTGGCCCTAATGCCAAAAAACCGCTCACGCTCAAAATTCCAATATTTGTCTCTGATATGAGCTTTGGGGCGCTTTCACAAGAAGCTAAAGTTTCTTTGGCAAAAGGCGCAGAGCTTGCCGGAACAGGTATCTGTAGCGGCGAAGGTGGTATGTTGCCTGAAGAGCAAGAGGCTAATACACGATATTTTTATGAACTTGCCTCCGCTAAGTTTGGGTTCTCAATTGAGAAGGTTAAAAAATCTCAGGCCTTTCATTTTAAGGGGGGTCAAGCCGCAAAAACGGGTACGGGCGGTCATCTTCCGGGAAATAAAGTAACAAAGAAAATCGCAGAGGTGCGGAAACTTAATGTGGGAGATGATGCTATTTCCCCGGCGCGTTTTCCTGAATGGACCAGTCCTGCCCAGATCAAGGAATTTGCTGATAAAATAAGACGTGAAACAGGCGGGATTCCAATCGGATACAAACTTTCTGCCCAACATATAGAAGAAGATATACAGGCCGCAATTGACGTTGGCGTTGATTATATAATTCTTGATGGAAGGGGGGGAGGAACCGGCGCCGCCCCGCTTATTTTACGCGATAATATTTCTGTGCCCACGATCCCTGCCCTTGCCAGAGCAAGACGTTATCTGGATAAAATAGGCCGTAAAGATATCACGCTTGTGATAACAGGTGGATTACGTACGCCCGCCGATTTCGCAAAAGCACTGGCTCTTGGGGCAGATGCCATCGCGGTATCCAATTCGGCTATGCAGGCAATTGGATGTATAGGAATGCGTGATTGTCACTCTAATAAATGCCCAGTAGGCATTGCAACACAAGATGAAGAACTGCGCAAAAGATTAAAGGTTGGAAAGGCTTCTGAAGGCCTGGCACGTTTCTTTGAATCATCTGTAGAACTCATGAACATATTAGCGCGCGCTTGCGGTCATAAATCTTTATCTGATTTTTCAATGAATGACCTTACAACATGGAAAAAAGATATGTCTGATCTATCCGGAATACAGTACGGCGGAATGAATTAAGCGACTTTCTCCGCCTATTCCGCAAAGCATCAGACCAGCTCTTAGAAATGACAATAGCGGTCTTTGATGGTCTTGTGAATGGTGAACGCATTACCTATTGTCATGGGTATATGAGTATTGGTGGTTTGCGCCTTAATGGCATATCAAGGAAGATTGGGCCATGATAAATAAATTAATTTCATCCATTGCCTCGGCTGTAAAAGACATTCCGGACGGGGCAACGGTTATGATCGGCGGGTTCGGCGAAGCCGGTAGCCCCACGGCGCTTATTCATGGCTTAATCGATCAGGGCGCGAAAGAGCTGACGGTGATCAATAACAATACGGGCAACGGCGAGGTTGGGCTTGCGGCCTTAATCGCGAGCGGCCGCGTGAAGAAAATGATTTGTTCTTATCCGCGCTCCAGCCATTCCAAAGTCTTTCCAGAGCTGTACCGCGCGGGAAAAATTATGCTTGAGATTGTCCCTCAAGGCACTCTTGCCGAACGCATTCGGGCCGGCGGGGCTGGAATTCCGGCTTTTTACACCGCAACGACCGTAAATACGCCGCTGGCAGAGGGCAAGGAAATCCGAAGGATTGAGGGGCGCGA
This sequence comes from Alphaproteobacteria bacterium, assembly GCA_002402225.1. Taxonomy (GTDB): domain Bacteria; phylum Pseudomonadota; class Alphaproteobacteria; order Sphingomonadales; family Emcibacteraceae; genus Paremcibacter. The sequence goes on along the minus strand of NVVM01000019.1, from coordinate 10,638 downwards.
TTATGTTTTGGAATATGGTCTGAAGGCGGATTATGCGCTCATTAAATGTGAGAGGGCCGACCGTTTGGGTAATTTGACTTACAATAAAACGGCGCGTAATTTTAATCCGATTATGTGTACGGCGGCCAATATCACCATCGTTCAGGCGCGAAAGATCGTCGATGTTGGCGGGCTTGACCCCGAAAATGTCATCACGCCAAATATCTTTGTCGATCGTGTGGTCGAAGTTGCCAATCCGGTGATTGAATCGGATCTTGTAGCAGAAGGGATATGTTACCCATGACAGGCGGCATGAAAGGCTGGACAAGGGAACAGATGGCGATGCGGGCGGCGATGGATATTCCCGATGGCTCTTACGTCAACCTTGGCATCGGCATTCCGGAACTGGTGGCCAAATTTGTGCCGGAGGGGCGCGAATTTATTTATCATACGGAAAATGGCCTGCTGGGCATGGGGCCGGAACCCGCGCCGGGGGCGGAAGATTCTGAACTGATCAACGCCGGCAAAAAAGCCGTAACAGCCCTGCCCGGCGCAAGCTTTTTTCACCATTGCGACAGCTTTACCATGATACGGGGCGGTCATATTGATGTCTGTGTGTTGGGGGCGATGCAGATTTCACAATATGGTGATCTTGCCAACTGGTCGACGGGGGCCAAGGGGGCCATTCCTGCGGTTGGCGGGGCCATGGATTTGGTGGCGGGCGTAAAAACCATATTTGTCATCAGTCAGCACACAACCAAAAACGGCGCGGCGAAACTTGTCGAAAAATGCAGCTATCCTTTAACGGGCAAGCAGGTTGTCACCCGAATTTTTACCAACTTGGCGATTATCGATGTCACGCCCGAAGGCTTTCGCGTGCGGGAGTTAGCGCCCGGCATTGGTTTTGAAGAGGTCTGCGCGAAAACAGACGCGCCCTTATTGCCCCTTGAGGAGACGTAAAATGCCTTCCGGTTCAAGCCCCAAAAGTGCCGCGCTATTTGAGCGGGCAAAAAAAATTCTTCCCGGCGGGGTCAGCCGGAATACTTTATTGCGGGCCGCGCATCCGCTTTATGTTGCCCACGGCAAAGGCTGCAAAGTCATGGATATTGACGGGGTTGAACGGCTTGACTTTGCCAATAATATGGCGGCTCATATTCACGGGCATGCTTTTGCCCCGATTGTTGAGGCGGTGAGCGAACAATTGCAGCTTGGCACAGCCTTTACCATGGCGACCGAGGCAGAGGTGCGTTACGGAGAGCATCTATGCGCGCGTTCGCCAAATTTTGATAAAGTACGTTTTGTTAATTCAGGTACGGAAGCGGTGATGGCGGGCATGAAAGCCGCGCGCGCCTTCACGGGCCGCCCCAAAATTGCCAAGGTCGAAGGCAGTTATCACGGGGCCTATGATTATGCCGAGGTCAGTCAGGCACCGCTGCCGGAAAATTGGGGCGCGCAAATGCGGCCCAATGCGGTGCCGCTGGCACAGGGCACGCCGCAGGCTGTGCTGGATGATATGATCATCATTCCGTTTAATGACCCAGAGGCCGCGATAAATATTCTGAAGGAACATGCGGGCCAAATRGCCTGCGTTTTGATCGACCCGATCCCGCATCGTATCGGCATGGTTCCTGCTGCCGCAGAATTTGTTGCGGCGCTGCGCAAATGGACTYTGGAGAATGGGGCCTTGTTGATGTTCGATGAAGTGATCACTTTTCGCACGGAAGTCGGCGGCATGCAGGAACGCTTTGACTTTGCGCCGGACCTCACATCACTGGGTAAAATGATTGGCGGCGGCTTTCCTGTGGGGGCCTTGGCGGGCCGCGATGAGGTGATGGGTGTTTTTGTTGATGGCCGCTTGCCTCATTCCGGAACCTTTTCCGCAAATCCCATCACCATGACAGCAGGGCGGGTTGCGATGGAATTCTTTGATGAACAAGCCACGTTGCGCCTTAATCAGCTTGGGAAATATGTTGAAGAAAGCCTGAAATCAGTCATTAAAATTGCTGATATTCCGGCTTGTGTGACCGGTACGGGCTCTTTATTTCGCCTTCACCTGAAAGCTGATCCACCAAAGAATTTCCGCGACCTGCATCCCGCAATGCGCGAAAAACAGGCCATGAGTGCCTTGATTGACTGCCTCTATGATGAGGGTGTTATGATGATCCATACGGGGGCGTTAACCTTATCCACCCCCATGGGCCATGCTGAAATAGACCGGCTTTCAGAAGCCCTTCTCAAGTCATTGCGGACAGTAAAAAAAATATTGGGAAGTAACCCCGCTTAAAGGCGCATCCCTTAAATATCATCAAATAAGCCCGCCTCGTCATAGATCACGCGGTCGTTATAGCCGCTGAACCATATGGCATCCGGATTGCGGCCAAGGATTGTGATTTTGCCGCGATCCGGCGCATCTGCCGCTCCGCGCAAAAGCTTCAGGACAACAACACCATTCTCGCCGCCCTTGATGCCGGGGGCGGGCTTGTTGCTGACGGCGGCAACCTCGGTCTTGCCTTTGTAATGGGTGATGGACAGGCGGGCATGGGTTTCAACGCCGGAAAGGCCTTTCTGCGATTCATTAAGAATCCGCCAGGCTTCTTCGATCGGCACATTAAAGGCCTTATGGCCAATGATGTCCCGCCCGCAGAAGAAATAATGATTTTCAACTTTGTTGCGTTTCAATTCCCGCTGCATAATACGTAGGGCATCCGGGTCATCATTGATGTCTTTTAGAATTGGCGCCTGATTATCAACGGTGACCCAGTCTCTTTTTCCCAATTCAATCACGGCGCGTTTGGTACTGTCAAGCCATTCAAGGCCGCCCTCAGGAATTTCAATATAATTGCCGTTCTGATCTTTTTTCAGGAATTCGTCGGGGTGATTAAAATGAATCATGATCCGCAATTTTACTTCGGGATAGGCGGCGTGGAATTTATCCAGCATATCAAAAAAAGTGACATCAAAGCGATCGGGATAGAAGGCCAGTTCCTTGGTGCCAATGCGTATGGATTCTATGCCGGCCTCTGATAATGCTGCCAGCCAGGCGGCAACATTTTTATTGGCAAGAACCAAAGGATCGCCGCCGGACATGAGGATTTCCCGCAATCTTTCACGGCCTGTGACGGGGTGGCGTCCGCCGTTCTCTGCAACGATATTGTTATGATCTTTAATATAGGCCACAATCTCAGGAATTTGCGCCATACCCTTCGGGGCCATGGTGCCATCGGGACGCTCGACCTCTTTCTTGGCAATCAGCTCCTCGCGGTAGCAAAAACGACAATGGGCGGAACAGGTGCCGACCACATAAATCAATCCCAGCTCATATTTATGGATCAGCCCTTCGACCGGGCTATAGTCCATTTGCTTGCCGGGGTCGGCGGAGCCATCCAGATCATAGGTTTCTTTTGGACTGGCCTTTACCAGAACCTGCATGGGAAGGCTGTTTTTGGCTTGATTAAAATAATGGCGGGTGATTTTCACCGGCATGCGGGCTTCCACGTCAAGGCCCGTGCCTTTTAAATCCTCGAGCGCCTGCAATTCTTCCCGGGAATAGAAATCTTTCATATCCTCGGGAACTTTGCCTTGGGTAAATTTCTTGATTCCGGCAATGATCTGGCGATCATATTTGGCATTTTCAATGGAATTTAGAAATTTCGCCTCACGATCTGTAGGCCCATAGCTGTTTTTTTTAACAGATTTTGGCTGGATATTCATGACGATTTTCCTTTTATAACACTTCATTATTATGGCGGCGGCGAATTTATTTGCCCTAAAATAGCTTATGATGCTAGCTTAGACAAACGACAGTTCATCACAAAGACATGAGTTTTGGTAATAGATATGTTAGGTCAAAGGCGCCTTATCCCCAGCACGAGTATGTTGGTGGCTTTTGAAGCCGCCGCCCGAAAGGGAAGCTTCACAGCGGCTGCGCGGGAGTTAAACCTTACGCAAGGGGCGGTAAGCCGTCAGGTGAGCGCGTTAGAGGCGCAGCTGAATGTCATGCTTTTTCAGCGGGTTCGAAAATCCATTATATTGACAGATGTCGGCAAGCTTTACGCGCAGGAAATTGCGGTTGCCTTGAAGGCGGTTCGCAATGCCTCCCTGAATGCCATGCGGGATCAGCAGGGCGGTATATTAAATCTCGCCATATTGCCAACCTTCGGGACGCGGTGGTTAATGCCGAGATTTCCCGATTTTTTAAAACGTAACCCTAAAATAACGGTTAATTTCTCCAGTAAACTATCGCCCTTTGATTTTAACAGTGAGAATATCCATGCGGCCATTCATTTCGGTCTGCCCGATTGGCCGGATGCAGACAGCTGCTATTTGATGGGAGAGGAAGCCATCCCCGTCTGCGCGCCAGCTCTTATTGGTTCTGACCTAATTGATTCTGACCTAATTGATTCTGAAATACCAAAAAATCCGCAGGATATTGCTTTGCTGCCATTGCTTAATCTGGAAACCCGGCCCCATGCCTGGGCTGATTGGTTCGCGCAGAATGATACGCCGCCGCCCATGGGCAGCGGCATGGTTTTTGAGCAGTTTGCATTGGTGACACAGGCCGCCATTGCGGGGCTGGGGGCCGCGCTATTGCCCAAATTCCTCATCGAAACAGAACTTGAAAGGGGTGAATTGCAACAACTTCTTGACCTGCCGCTTAAGGGGGAAGAGGGATATTATCTGGTAACGCCGCCTCATCATTCAACGTTCATGCCGATCATTGCCCTGAGGAAATGGCTGCTCGAACAGTTTCAGGATGGCGCGGCGCGTCCAAGGAAAAGTCCGTCTTCTGTTTAGTCTTTACAAGGTCATATGTTTAGACATAGATTACGGGGAAAAATAGGAGAATATATCTTGTATAAATCAATAACATTAATAACGGGTTTTTTGGCATTCGCATTTTTATCAACGGCGGCCTTTGCCCAGACCAAAGTTAATTTCACAAGTATCGCGCCAACGGATGGCAATATTGTCATTGGCATTCATGAGGGCGGCGCGCTTGGTAAGTTTGCATTTTTTCTAAACGCGCAAACAAACGGCGGGCTTGTTCATGCGGTAAAGGCCTCAAAATTTGATGGCAAGGCCATGAGCGCCAAGCTTGTCACAGCGCCTATGGGGTCAAATTACAACCAAATACTGCTTGTCGGCCTTGGTAATAAAGAAGCCGGTTTGAGCGACCTTGAATGGCAAAATGTGGGTGGTAATGCCGTACAAAAGGCGGTTGATGCCTTTAAAGCGGTGCCGGCCATGCATTTTGATATTCCTGCGGAGGCCATGGCCCAGCTTGCCTTTGGCGCAAAATTGGGCAGTTATTATTTTGATAAATATTATACAGAAAAAGACCGGTTAAAAAGCCAGAAAACCCTTACCTTCGTGAGCGATAATCATGGGGATGCAGAGAAGATATTTTCGTCAGAATTGAACCCTGTTGCGAATGCAATGTGGTTCACGCGGGATGTGTCAAATGAACCTGCCAATGTGATTTACCCTGAATCTTTTGTTGAGAGATGGCGCGGTCATTTTAAGAAAATGAAAAATATCAAGATAAAAGTCATTGATGAAAAGGAAATGCAAAAGCTTGGCATGGGCGCATTATATGGTGTGGGCCGCGGCAGCCAGCGTCCTCCCCGCATGATGATTGTAGAATATTGGGGCGCTGACAAGGGCGCAGAACCTGTTGTGATTGTTGGCAAGGGCATCACTTTTGACACAGGCGGGATAAGTTTAAAAAACCCGCCTAAAATGTGGAATATGAAGTTTGATATGTCCGGCGCGGCCAGCACTATGGGAACTATTTACGCCTTGGCCGGACGCGGCGCGAAGGTAAATGTGGTTGGTATCGCCGCCCTTGCGGAAAATATGCCGAGTTCAAAGGCCCAAAGGCCGGGTGATGTCGTGACGTCCATGTCGGGTAAAACCATTCAAATTCGCTCGACAGATGCCGAAGGGCGTTTGGTTCTGGCGGACGGTCTTTATTATGGCGATACCATGTATAATCCCCCATTGCTGGTGAATCTGGCCACGCTTACTGGCTCTGCAAGCCGCGCGTTGGGGGCGGATTATGCCGCCCTGTTTTCACGTCATGACGCCTTGGCAGATAAATTGATCGCGGCGGGCAAGAAAACCGGTGACGCGCTGTGGCGCCTTCCTTTAAATGACAACCATTTTAAAGCTATTGAAAATAATGTCGCGGATGTGATGAATTCCGGCCCGAAGGCCCCCGGCGCGAGCGCAGGTGCGGCTTTTCTGGCCACCTTTGTACGAGAGAGCACAAATTGGGCACATTTGGATATCGCCGGTATCGCGTATTCTGATAAACCAACACCAACGAAAGCCTCTCCCGGTTCACGGGCCTTTGGCGTCCGGTTATTAAATGCCTATATCAAAGAGCATTATGAAGGGGAATAAGGCTCCCGTTATTGAAACCATAAGAAAATAAATTTTTTTTAATAAATGTCATAATTGGATTTCATATGATATTCCTAGTTTAACCCTATTGATGAAAATATAGGAGATTAAAATGAGAATTCATAAACTTAGCTCAGGCCTTGCCATAGCCTTGCTTTTTTCTGCTGGTGCCATGGCGGCCCCTACTGAAAAAATCGGGTTGAAGATAGTTAAAGGTGATAAAGAGGATTTCTTTATTTCCCAAATGGATCCGAATTTTTCCGAATCAAACATGATGCCTGAAATGCATCATTTTAAGAACTATAAAATATTGTCAAAGAGCGATTTTACAAATATTATTTCAAGTAAAAACGCTATGAAAGCGGCGGAAGCCTATACCAAAGGCAAAGCCGTATCCGTCAACTTTATGGCCTTTGGTGCCCCAAGTTATATGGTGGATGTTGCCACCAAAGACGGGTTTAAAAATATTAGAATAGCCGCCGATACCGGCAAAGTCTTGGGCCCAAAGAAAAACCCGGGCGCGGATATTTATGATGCGCTGCGCGGTAAGGGCAATAACAAACTAAAATTCGATCTTCAGGGGGCGATGGACAAAGCTAAAAAGGAAGTCAACGGCAGCGTTGCCAGCGCCAATCTGATGTCTGAACCGGGAAATATGATCTATAGCATCGTCATTGATACGGAAAAAGATGGTCGCAAGACTGTCCTGATCAGCGGCAGAACCGGTAAAATTATTGCTGTTCATGATGCCCAAAACATGGATATGAATATGCCTTTTATGATGCCGACAATGCCGCCTATGATGCGTGGAGCCCCGATGGGCGCGGGCTTTCAAGAATTTGTCATGGGGGAAGATGGCGCCCTTAAACCACTCCCCAAGATGAAGCATATGCCCGAAATGAAGCATATGAATGGGCCAGAAGCTCAGGAATAGGCCAAAATCTAGGAGTGTGAATAACCTTGCAGCTGTTATTGATCGAAGATGAAATTGAGGTGGCTGACTTTATCAAACAAAGTCTTGAAGAGGCCGGCCATACCGTCTGTCATCTTGATAATGGCCGCGATGGGCTTACCCAAGCGCTGGCGAGCAGTTTTGATGTTTTGATCGTTGATCGTATGTTGCCTGAACTGGATGGCTTGAAAGTGGTGAAAGCCATCAGAGCCACCGGCAATCAGACCCCAGTATTATTTTTAAGTGCACTGGGTCAGGTTGATGAACGGGTAAAAGGCCTTAAGGCCGGCGGCGATGATTATCYCACCAAACCTTTTGCCTTCAGCGAGCTTATGGCCCGGCTTGAAGCTTTGTCACGTCGTYCCCCTCACGTGCAAAGCGAAATTACCGAACTTGTTATCGGATCTTTGACAATGGATCTGTTAAGCCGCAAGGTTTTCCGTGATAACAGGGAAATTACCCTTCAGGGCAAAGAGTTTAACCTGTTGGAGCAATTATTGCGTAATCAAGGCCGGGTCATGACCCGCACGATGCTGCTGGAGAATGTCTGGGGTTATCACTTTGATACCGGTACCAACGTCATTGACGTTCATATGAGCAATTTACGAAAAAAAATTGACCCGCCGGGCAGCCCGCCCATGCTTCATACGGTCAGAGGGGCCGGTTATAAAATTGAAGCAGCCTCCTGATGAAACAGCGTTTTTCCCTCATAAAAAGCTATATAGGCCGGCTGATATTGATTTATGGTTTGGCGGTCATTCTGGCTCTTGGGGCGTTATTTCATTTCCGTGATACGTTGGCCACCCTGCAAGTGGACAGTTATGCCAAACCATTGGTYAACCGCGAAGTGAGTTATTTCAGGTCAGTCTATGAAAAACGGGGCTTGAAAGATCTCATAGAAATATTAGAAGATTATAGAGGCCAGCCTGAGCGCGGTTTTGATTATGCCTTGATCAAAGATGCAGCGCTGGTTTCGGGAAGTAAAGGTCTTTTCGCACCCAGACCAATGATATTTGGGCAACCATTCCCGTTTTTTGAAATGCACAGCTTTAAGGGCCTCGAGAATATACTGGCTCCTGAAAATATATTGCCCCATGATTTTATACAGAGCAGAGAAAACAACAGTTCCGGCGATGGATTTATAGGGATATTGCCGTCGCCGGGCGGGCCGCCTGAATTTCTGGAATTTTCTGAAATAATAACAATGCCCAATGACATTGTTGGTCCTTTCAATTTCATGGGACAGAATCATATTCTCATAGAATCCATACATTTGGGTGAGGGGGTGATGTTAATGGCGGCATTTGATACACGCAGCTTTGAAAATCCGAGCGTGTTTCTCAACCGTATTTTAATAGGGCTATGCCTGTTGATCATTGCGGGCTTCATCACGACGACATTTATCGGCTGGAAAATCCATAACCGCCTCAGCGGAATCAATAAAACCGCGAGCGATATACTGCAACATAATGATTTAAGCCGCCGTATTCCGGCGGGATCTGGCGGCAGCGAATTTGATTTGCTAAGCCGTAATCTTAACGACATGCTTGAGGGTATCGAACAGAAACTGGAAGATATGCGCCAGCTCAGCAATAATATTGCCCATGATCTGCGGACCCCGCTGACGATTTTACGTAACCGACTAGAGACATTGGGCAAAAACGCAAATACGACAGAAGATGAGAGGGAAAAAGCCCTCCTTCATATGGATGGTATTCTGGAGACATTCAATGCCATCCTGCGCATCAGTAATCTTGAGAGTAGGTCGGCGCAGCTTCACAAAGAAAATATCAATTTGCCGGAGATGATACAAGATGTCATCGATCTATATGGGCCGCTTGCCACGAAAAAGAAACAGACGCTTGGGCATGAGCTTAATGATCTCGTCATATATGCGGATCGTAATCTTTTGTTTCAGGCTTTGGCTAATATCATTGACAATGCCGTTAAATATACGCCAAAAAGCGGGAAAATTATAATCACCGCAGAAGAAAAATCCCTCAGCCTTGAAATATACATTGATGACACGGGTGCCGGTATTGCGGCGGATAAGCTGGATAAGGTGCTTACCCGTTATGAACGATTGGATCACAGCCGTAATACCAGTGGCCACGGCTTGGGTTTAAGCTTGGTTAAGGCAATCATGGATGCCCATAATGGCCAGCTCAACCTGACAAACCATGCCGGCGGACTAAGAGTAAACCTTACTTTCCCCCACCCGCCCCAAACTTAATWASYCYYCTAGAGCGTTCTGCSCTTAGATACGGCCATTTGACCGGGATTATTTTRCGTCATGGCAAGRTGGGTTTAGCAATGCGATGCGGCGCATCGGATAAGAAAACCAGCGTGGCCAYGRCGTAAAAGAACCCGGCCTCYGGTGGGCCAAAAYAAACCATCAGCGTCGTTGCGTYGCTTGAYAGATGACCCACATCTCCCGGCGCAACGCGCCTAGCTAATGGTTTATTTTGACTCCATCAAATTGGCCGTATCTAAGCGCAGAGCGCTCTAATACTGAACATTCAGCCCCATATAAAGCGCCCTTGGTTTTCCGGGAAAATAGCGTTCATCGGTGAATCTTGTCCAGTCAGCCCGCTCGGCATATTCTTCGTCGAATACGTTGAGAATATTGAGAGAAAATCTCAAGTCAGGATTCACATTCCAACTGCTGCGCAGATTAAAAACATTATGACCGTCGTAGTCTGCTGTATTCTCCTGGTTGGTGTAATAATCACCCATGTTGACCCACTCAAGCTCGGTTGAAATGGCTGGCGTTACCTGCCAACTCAAGCGCAGATTGCCGAAGGTCTCGGGTGCGGTATCCACAACATTCCCGCTGATAAGTATGTCAACATCCCCGTTGGCGTCCTTAAAGTTATTTTTATAGGTATGTTCAGCAAAATTGAAGGCACCACGAAGCATCAGTGTGTTGGAAAGTTCGTAAGCACCTGCCAGCTCGATACCTTTGTGCTCGGTATCACTACCATTGAGCTTGGCTCTGGAGCTGTCGGTAATGATGTCATTATCCTTTTCCATGTAGTAGGCCGTGACGGAATATTGCCACCGCGCACCAGCACCTTGCAATGCAAGCTCGTAGCTGTCCAACTCTACAGATTCCACGTCGGCAATGGTCTGTGAACCTTGCAGGCGATATAGCTCAGTGGCCTGGGGAGCTCTGAAACCTCGTTGAATACGGCCCTGGACATTGTGCATGTCGTTGATCTGGTAGCGAACTCCAAATTTTGGAGACCATTCACTGAAATCATCATCTCTGTCAGCAGGTCGACTGTAGCGACAACCTCCAA
>NVVM01000018.1 GCA_002402225.1 Alphaproteobacteria bacterium | reverse complement strand
CGCCGCAAGCATATTATCCGGCCTTGGCTTTGACGGGCAGGCCCAGAGACGGCCCTGTTCATCCTTTTCCGGCGGGTGGCGTATGCGGGTGGCCCTGGCCTGCACATTATTCACCCAGCCTGATTTATTGCTACTGGACGAGCCGACCAATTATCTTGACCTTGAAGGCGTGATGTGGCTTGAAAATTTTATCAAGACCTACCCCTTCACCATTATCATTGTCAGTCATGACCGGGATCTGCTCAACAGCTCTGTGACCGCAATCCTTCATCTGGATCAATTGAAATTAAAACTCTATACGGGAAATTATGATAATTTCGAAAAGCTGCGCCGGGAACAGCTCGCCCATCGCAGGGCCGGAATCGTCAAGCAGGAAGCCGCGCAAAAACATCTGCAAAGCTTCATTGATCGTTTTAAAGCCAAGGCGTCTAAAGCCAAGCAAGCCCAAAGCCGCGTAAAAATGCTTGAAAAAATGGGCCCCTTGGATAGTATCCTCGAAGATAAAACATTTTCCTTTGAATTTCCCAACCCCAAACCACTCGCCCCGCCGCTTTTTACGCTGGATCAGGGCGAAGTCGGTTATTCTGCTGGCAATCCTGTTCTCAAGCGGCTGAACCTGCGGCTTGACATGGATGATCGCATCGCCCTGCTGGGCCAGAATGGTAACGGCAAATCCACCTTTGCCAAATTGATTTCCGGACGGCTTGATATTATGAACGGTGAGCTTAAAAAATCATCCAAGCTTCAGGTGGGCTATTTTGCCCAGCATCAGCTTGATGAATTAAATATGGACGGCACGCCGCTCAGCCATTTAAAAGAACGCATGCCCAATATCCCTGAAAGCCGCGTGCGGGCGAAACTGGGGGCCTTTAGTTTTGGCGCTGACAAGGCACATACCCGCGTGGAAGATTTATCCGGCGGGGAGAAGGCGCGGCTATTATTTTCCCTCATGAGCCTGAATGCGCCGCATATATTAATTCTTGACGAACCCACCAACCATTTGGATGTGGAAAGCCGTGAGGCCCTGATCCATGCCATCAATGGCTATGAAGGCGCCGTCATCATGATCAGCCATGACCGCCATTTGATTGAGGCTTGTGCGGATCGTCTGTGGCTTGTTCATGACGGTACAGTGACGGCCTATGACGGCGATATGGATGATTATAAAAAACTGATCCTGAAATCCCGGTCAACATCGCGGAAAAAAGAAAAAAAGACAAATGTAACTCAAAAGATCAAAAGCGAAAGTTCCGAGCTGACGTCACAGCGTAAAATTTTGGATAAAAATCTGGAAAAACTGGAAAAGAAAATCAAGCGTATCACCGCAGAGATCGTAAAATATGACCGCGCCCTGAAAAACCCAAAGCTCTATGTCCACGGTGATGTCAGGGCCGCTGCTGCTCTTAAGAAATTCACCGCCGAAAAACTCGACATGTCACTGGACCTTGAAGAATACGAACGGGAATGGCTGGAAATTCAGGAAGCCATGGAAAGAATGCTGACGGAATAGTCACCCGAATAATGAAGCGCGTGACTATGTATCAAAACACATCCTGACAAAATCACAGAATACAGATATAGTGAATTGAGGAGGGAAAGATAATCCTGAAAATAATTTACATATTGGTCATTCTGTACATCGCGTTACTCACGTTGTTGTTTGTATTTCAGCGTAAGCTTTTGTATTTTCCAACACCGCTGTCGGAATATCAGCTGGCCAACAGCGCCCCCTTCACCATATTAGAAATCAGAACAAATGATGGTTTGAGTGTGCGCTCCTGGCAATTCAAAGGTGATCCGGACAAAAAGACTTTTATATTTTTTCATGGCAATGCGGGCAATGCGGCGGATCGCATGCCAGCTATGAAGATACTGCTACAAGCCGGACATTCAGTGGTCCTGGCGGAATATCGCGGATATGGCGGCAACCCCGGAAAACCGTCGGAAGATAAGCTGATTATGGATGCCCGCCTGCTTATGGATGACATAATTAAACAGGGCGTGAATGAGCAGGATATCATTCTCATGGGCCGCTCGCTTGGCACTGGTGTCGCGACCTTTCTTGCAACAGAATATGACGAGGCGGCTTTGATTCTGATTTCTGCTTATAGCAGCCTGCCAGAAGTTGCGGCCGAACATTATCCCATTTTTCCGGTCTCGCTCTTAATGCGTGACAGGTTTGACAATCTGGACAGAATAAAAAATATCACAGCACCATTACTGGTATTTCACGGGGAAATGGATCGAATCATCCCATTGCCCTATGGTTTAAAMGTCTATGATGCGGCGCAAGGAAAAAAAGWATTTATCAGGCTGCCGGGATTGGGGCATAATGATCTGGATATGGATCAAATCAATCGCCATATTCTAAAGCAATTACGGCTCTAGCGCAATATCAGACCTGTTAAGTCATTGCAAATAGCATGGGAAATAGTGGGGCGAGTGACGGGTCTCGAACCCGCGACCTCCAGAATCACAATCTGGCGCTCTAACCAACTGAGCTACACCCGCCATAGGTATAAGTGAAGCCCTTTTACGTTCAGTTTGCCATAGGGTCAAGAGAAGAATTCACTTTTTCCGCTTAGGGCATATTTGTCTGCTATAATAGAAATTAATGCGCTATTTCAGGCTTAAAATACGTCGCCATTCTCTCTGCCTTATTTTTAATCATTTTGTGCCTGTTTTTTGTGCATATAATGCATGACCTTCAGTATAAACACGCGAATTCAGCGGTTTCTCTGTCTGAAAAAAGTTGGCATGAATAATGCTTTAATAGTAATATCTATAACCCTATATTGAACTCACGCATCAAGGTGTCCCGGACGTTATGAAAAAAATTGAAGCAATTATCAAACCCTTTAAGCTGGACGAAGTCAAAGAAGCCCTTCATGAGGTGGGCCTTTCGGGTATTACGGTAACCGAAGCAAAAGGCTTTGGCCGCCAGAAAGGCCATACGGAACTCTATCGGGGTGCCGAATATGTTGTGGACTTTCTACCCAAGGTTAAAATCGAAATAGTGCTGAGCGACGATCTTGTCGAAAACGCAGTTGAAGCCATTCAAACGGCCGCGAAAACAGGCCGCATTGGTGACGGCAAGATTTTTATCAGCAATGTTGAGCAGGCCATTCGTATTCGAACCGGCGAAACCGGCGACGATGCTATTTAATTCCCCCCTTTAAATTATCCAACCAATTCAGGAAAAAAGAAATTATGTCAGATATTAAAACTGTCCTTGAGATGATCAAAGAAAAAGATATTGCTTTTGTAGACCTCAGGTTTACCGACCCCAAGGGGAAATGGCAGCATCTTACTATGGATGCCGGTGTCTTTGATGAAGACATGATGGAAGAAGGCGTAATGTTTGACGGCTCCTCCATATCGGGCTGGAAAGCCATCAATGAATCGGACATGATTCTGATGCCTGACCCTAGTAATATTACGATGGACCCCTTCATGGATCAACCAACCATGGTTCTTTTCTGCTCTATTCTGGAGCCCGCCACAGGAGAAGGCTATGCCCGCGATCCCCGCTCCACAGCGCAGCGTGCGGAAGAATATCTGAAATATACCGGAATCGGTGACACCGCCTATTTCGGGCCAGAGCCAGAATTTTTCATGTTTGATGATGTGAAGTTTGATGTATCTTATAACAGCGCGTCATATACGCTTGATGATATTGAGGGGCCTTATAATTCAAATCGCCAGGAAGAACATGGCAATCAAGGTCACCGGCCATCCGTCAAGGGCGGATATTTTCCCGTTGCACCGGTTGATACCTGCGCCAATATTCGCGGCGAAATGGTTACAATCATGAAAGAACTGGGCCTGCCCATGGATAAGCATCACCATGAGGTTGCCCCGTCCCAGCATGAACTTGGCATGATGTTTGGCACACTTGTGCAGACGGCTGACCGGATACAGATCAATAAATATGTTACCCATCAAGTGGCCCATGAGCATGGCAAAACAGCGACATTCATGCCCAAACCAATCGCTCAGGATAATGGCTCCGGCATGCATACCCATATGTCTATCTGGAAAGACGGCGWGCCTCTCTTCGCAGGAAGTGGCTATGCTGACCTGTCTGACATGGCGCTTTATTATATTGGCGGCATCATTAAACATGCCAAGGCTTTGAACGCCTTTACCAATGCCTCCACCAACAGCTACAAACGTTTGGTGCCAGGTTTTGAGGCACCTGTATTGCTGGCCTATTCCGCGCGCAACCGCTCTGCTTCTTGTCGCATTCCCTATAGCACAAGCCCAAAAGGCAAGCGTGTCGAGGTTCGCTTCCCGGATCCGACAGCCAACCCCTATCTCGCTTTCTCTGCGATGATGATGGCCGGCCTTGATGGTATCGAAAACAAAATTCACCCGGGCGATGCAATGGATAAAGACCTATATGCGCTTCCCCCTGAAGAATTAAAAGAAGTGCCAACAGTTGCTGCCTCCCTTGATGAAGCACTCGCAGCCTTGGACAAGGACCGCGAATTTCTTAAAAAAGGCGATGTCTTCTCCGATGATCAGATAGATGCCTATATCGAACTGAAACAGGCCGAAATTGATACCATAAGGATTCTTCCTCACCCGGCTGAGTTTAAACTCTATTATTCAGTGTGATATCGCCTCACATAAATAATCTAAAATGAGCATTGCCCCAATCTTCGGATTGGGGTTTTTTCATAGGGCCATTGAACTTTCTTTAGTCTTATGTTAAGGCCTAGCCAATATTATTACTTACAAATCGTATTACAGATCGTATTCTAGGCATTTTTTGGGGTTACTCATACAGATACAAAAAAGAAAATTAGTATTTTGACAAATTATGAAACGCTCCAAAATAAAGTAAAGGGTGAGAATATAAACTCCCAAACCTTGCTCGCAACGGACTATATAAATCATTTTAATGAAGTCCATATGCTGTTAGACATGCTGCCTTCAATGCCCGAATGCATTGAAGATATTTTGGAATGGGCACCTAAAAAATATCAAGAACATTTTGCCGACAGTGTTTTTACAGCCAAAGATCTTGCCATAGAAGCCTATAATCATTCCCCCGATGAATATCGCCTGCCCTTTGAGGAAACCATTACCAAAATGGATGAGCTTGTTTTATCCACCGTTGCGCAAGTTTGCCAATATCCGGAAGAAGATACCCATCAAGATACCCAAAGAATAATCGATGATTATAGCCCTAAAATGATTACTCTTATCGAAAAATGCGGCGCCATCATTAATGGCGAAAAACATGTGGCCGCGAAAGACCGTATTGATCATTATTTTGATGAGGATACAGAAAAACTAGATGGCGAAGATCTTTCCCAGAACGCCATAGATGATTTATTTGGATAAGTCTTTACTATACTCTAAAATCCTTCACAACAAAAAGCGACCATTCGATCTCTTGTCTGTTCACGTGTTTCAACGCTGCAGGCGGTATGCGATAACAAACCAATCCGATCCAAATGATTGATGGTATGATGCATAACGCCCATGATAAAATGAATGCGCCAATATATATCTTCCACGGACAGTGACGGATTTACTTCCTGAAAGTAAGGCACAAATTTATCAAACACATCCACTTCCTGGCTTAACACATTCTCCATATCACTGGCGGCCTCCAGATAGGCGCGGGCGAGAAAACGGATATAGCCAGAAAGCCCTTTTTCTTCTTCATACAGCCAAAAAATAGGCGGTGTCAGCATGGCATTGATCAATTCCCTCACCGATACGGATCGCCCTTCTTGCTGCGCCTTGCCCACGGCCTTCTGCAACAACCCTAATCTCTCATGATTCATCAAGGTTGCCCGGCGGATATATACCGCTTGAAACAATCCTTTTTTCGAACCAAAATAATAATTAACGGCGGATAGATTGACGTTTGCCGCGCTGGTTACTGTTCTAACTGAAACACTCGCGAAGCTGCCCTCGGCAAACAGTTTTTCGGAAACATCGAGAATACGTTCTTTTGCATTCTGCCCTGCGGATTTTTTATACTTCATTCTTTAATCTGCTTTTAAGGTATGATAACTAAGCAACAATATCGTTTAAAACATACGTTTAGAAAGAAGCAAGTGCAAGACTATTTTTATGGGATAGACAGAAGCGGGATTATTTCTCTGATTTTATATCCTTTTTGGATATATTTTTCGAAACAGGCTTTTCCTTGGTTTCTTTGCGCTTATGCTGGCCATATTTTCGCTTATGCTGATAGGCTGCCACAGGAATAGTCAGAAGGTAAAGCAGGCCAACCACCGACATTGTCGCCCAGATCTGGGTCACCAGCAATGTTGCGAAAATAGAAATCCCCAGCAAATAGAATAAGACATATTTTCTTTTAATGCTCAGCCTCTTAAAAGAAAAAGTGGGGACGCTGCTTATAGTCAATGCGGAAATGCATCCAAGGTAAATCACACAAAAAACAGGATTCCGGAAGAATTCAATATCTGTTAGAAAATATAAAATCATCGGCCATAGCGCGAGCGCTGCCGCCGCTGGCGCGGGAATACCCGCGAAATAATCCCTTTTTTCTTCTTTATTGGCGTCAGCGTCTTCGCTCATGGTGTTAAACCGCGCGAGCCTCAAGGCCATTGATACCGTATATATAAGGGCAAGCAACCAGCCAACCCCCTTCACATCCATCAAGGCCCAGGAATATAAAATCACGGCCGGAGCCACACCGAAACTGACAATATCAGATAAAGAATCCAATTCTGCGCCAAATTTGGAGGCCCCCWTCAGCAATCTTGCCATCCGGCCATCCAGGCCATCCAATACGCCCGCGATCAGAACCGCAAGAACCGCCCCTTCCCAACGACCAAGAATAGCAAATCTTATGGCCGACATACCGGCGCAYATGGCCAAAACCGTTATGGCATTGGGCACAAGACTGCGCAGCGGAAATAAATGATGGTCATTTAAATTAGGCATATTATATTCCTGTGGCTGAGGCCAATTATTTGGCCCTAGCGGATTTCACCTTCGCGGTCATTCTCTTTGGTTTTCTCATTGGCAATGATGGTCTCTCCGGCCACGGCGCGCTGGCCGACACAAACCATGGAATGAACGCCTTTAGGCAGATAAATATCCACACGGCTGCCAAAGCGAATTAAGCCAAATCTTTCACCTGCCTTATATTCCTTGCCATCTTCGGCCCAGCAAAGAATGCGCCGCGCAACCAGTCCTGCAATCTGGACAAAGGCATATTGCTTGCCGGAAGTGGCTTTGAGCAAAAGAGAATGCCGTTCATTATCCACACTGGCCTTTTCCAAAGAGGCATTGAGGAATTTACCTGGCGTATAAACCTGTTTTACAATCACGCCATCTATCGGCACGCGGTTCACATGCACGTCAAAGACATTCATAAAAACACTGACGCGGGTGCGCAATTCATCGCCAAGTTCCAGCTCCTGAGGCGGCACGGCCATGCAAACCGATTGCACAACACCGTCCGCCGGGCTGATAACCAATCCTGCTTTTACCGGTGTCACCCGTTCTGGATCGCGGAAGAAATAGGCACACCAGATGGTCAATATCAAGCCAACAACGCCTAACACATCAAGACCCAATAAATAGAAAAGTATGGTAACGGCACCAAAACCCAAAATGAATTTATGCCCTTCCCGGTGGAAATAGCTTAAAAGCGGTGATATTTTATCCATAATTTTGTCCATTTTTTTCCTCACAAATCATTTGTAAAGCAGTCTGCAATAACCATCAAACCTTTTTATCAAAATCCGTATTAAACTCATCTAGTTCTGCTAGTTTCTGCATAACTTCAGAGGCTTCTTTCTGTTTCTGCCACATGCTATAATAAACCCCCTCTTGTCCCAGAAGGTCATCATGACGCCCCCGTTCAATAATTTCTCCTTTTTCCAAAACGATTATCTCATTTGCATTAACAATAGTCGATAATCTATGAGCAATAACGATCGTTGTCCGGTGCAGGGAAATTTCCTCCAGAGCCATTTGAATATCAAGCTCCGTATGACTATCAAGCGCCGATGTCGCCTCATCCAATAATAATATTGCCGGATCTTTCAGGATAGTTCGCGCAATGGCGACCCGCTGTTTCTCCCCGCCGGATAGTTTCAGGCCCCGCTCGCCAACCTCGCTGTCATATTGATCCGGAAGACTCAGAATAAAATCATGTATCTGCGCGTGCTTTGCCGCATTCTCCACCTCCATAGCCGTCGCATCCGGGCGGCCATATTGAATATTATAACCGATAGTATCATTAAAAAGAACCGTATCCTGAGGCACAACACCAATCTGGCGGCGCAAGGTTTTTTGGCTAACCTGACGAATATCCTGACCATCAATCAGAATTCTTCCCGACGTCACATCATAAAAACGAAATAAAATCCTTGAAATAGTTGACTTGCCCGCACCGCTTGCCCCCACGATTGCTGTGGTTGTACCTGCGGCAACCTTAAAGGAAATATTCTTCAGGATGGGCCTTGCCTCATCATAATGAAACGATACCTTATCAAATTCGACCTCTCCGCCATTAATGGCAAGGCTCTCTGCATCCGGCGCATCCATGACATCTGATTTTTTTCGGATCATGCCGAACATTTTYTCCATATCCACAAGGGATTGTTTTATTTCCCGATAAACCATGCCGAGGAAATTAAGCGGCATATATATCTGAATCAGCAAAGAATTAATCAAAACAAATTCACCGATCGTAAATTGGCCCTCAATCACACCCTTTGCAGCCATCAACAACACGATCACAAGACCGGTTGAAATGATCACACTTTGCCCCACATTAAGCACCGCCAGTGACGTCTGGCTCCTGACCGAGGCCGACTCATATTTTGCCAAAGCAACATCATAACGCCGCGCTTCATGCTCTTCATTCGTGAAATATTTTACCGTTTCAAAATTGAGCAGGCTATCAATCGCCTTGCTATTCGCTTCGGTGTCTTGCTTGTTCATTTCTCTGCGAAATTTCAGACGCCATTCCGTAATCGATATCGTATAAAAAACATATGACGTCAGGCAGACAAAAGTGACCAAAGCATAATAAAATCCAAAGTTGATCCAGAAAATAATGGTGATCAGAAATATCTCCAGCAACGTCGGCAAGATATTGAACAACATAAATCGAAGCAGGAAATCAATCCCCCGCGTGCCCCGTTCAATAACGCGGCTCAACCCCCCGGTTTTGCGTTCCATATGAAATTTTAGCGACAGCTTATGCAAATGACGAAAGGTACTGAGCGCGATATTTCTTAAGGCATTCTGGCCGACCTTAGCAAATACCGCATCGCGTATTTCACCAAAAAACAAGCTTAAAATTCGCGCCAATCCATAACTGAAAATAACGGCAAAGGGCACCGCAAGCGCGACTGTCCCCATATCAGCCTTAAAAGCCCCCTCAGGGCCAATTGTCAAGGCATCGATAGCATCTTTAAACAAAAAGGGGACATAAATGCCGATCAATTTTGCGGTAATAAGAAAAACAAGGGCGAATATCACCCGCGTCCTCAGATCCCACCGCCCCGCCATCCAGACAAAAGGCAGCAAGGTCTTTATGGTTTGCCAATGGTTCTCTTTATCGCCATCGTCATTATCTTCATCTGCGGCATTATAAGAAGGTTTGCCATGTGCCATACTTTTTCCCTGCTGGTCTTTTGTCATAAATATGATCAAAACTATACTGAATATAAGGCATATTTACAGTTTTTTAAGTCTCTTTAAATATTATTCCCTATATTGAAACATTCTGCCAATAAGGAAATTAATGTGCCAAGAGTAAATAAAAGTATAAAGACAGCCGATATGGAAAAACCCCCTCCCATAGATTTACAAGAATTAATGGATGACATGGCCCTTCAGGCAACAGATGAGACGATCAAATTCCCGTCACACTTTACCTTCTCAWSGCAGAATATTAGTTTTTCAGGCCAAATATTACGCTCAGAGGAACCGRGAATATTTTCCATGAATTTAGTCGCTAACCTTGGCTATATCCCCTTTAGTTCAGAAAATAAAAACCGCAGAAAAAGCCTGCTGACAACCTTCACACCATCATTCATAAAAGGTGATTACAACCTGTCAGTGAATAGCCAGATACAAATGGTTTTGCGCACAGAATTTTCCGGCCCCGTAAATGCTAAACARCTCATGGAGGSCATCGTCTATACCCTGCTTGATTTGCGTGAGAATTTTAAATCAACCCAAGCCACCATCGCAAACTAGAGCAATGTCAGCCCCGTAATCATTCCATAATTGGCACACGGGGAAGGGTAAAGTTTTGTCCCGGATAAATCAAATCAGGGTCTTTTATCAAACTCTTATTCGCCCCGAAAATAAGGGTATAATGAAAACCTGAACCATAAAGTTTGCGTGCAATATGCCACAAGCTATTACCTGGGCGCACAATCACCTCTCCTTTGGCTTTCAGGGGGTCAATGGCTTCTCCGCGAATGAAAGGCTGCTCAATACGCACCTCTACATCATCACCTTCGAGTAATTGATCAACACGAATAATATGTTCTTCAAACCCAAGTTCCTTAACAAAAGAATGGGTCCAAATACCCTCATCCGATGATTTTACTTCTGCTATAAAACTGTTATCCAGATAAATCCGCAAACGCGTATTCTTGATCGCYGTTCCTGATATAATTGCATTTGCCTTTTCATCATAATCCAGAGAATCCAATGAAAGGCCCTTGGTCAATTCAGCGAAATTTACCAACCGCGGTTTTTGCAGAACTCTTGTGGGGCCGCCGCCCGTACGCGGGCTTAATATGGCAACAWCACCATTTTTTTCATCTTCGTTAAATCGTCCTTCATCTCTTCTGGGAACGGCAACGATGACCACATCACTGGAAAAAACTTCGAATTTGCCGGGCATTATAGATTTTAGGCTAAGTTCGGTTGGGCCGCTCGGTAAGGGGTCATCATACAAAAGTACCCATTCACCGTTCCGATCTGCGACCGCAGAGCCGATTTCCTTACCATGGGCATAAATATGAATATCACTATTCGGTTCCGCGCGGCCCGCGATAACGCCTGTCCCATTTCTGCTGATGCGAACAATATCAAAGCTGGGCAATATTGTTTTTTGTATAATGGGGTCTTGCAACGGCGCGGCAGTACCCCAATCTACTGCGGCCTCTTCTTGCGGGGGATTAGACGTGAAAAAATCATTGGCATTATCATCTGCAAAAAATAATATCCAAACGACGGCACATGCGGCGACCAATGCCAGCAGGCTAACGCTGSCTCTTATGGCCCAGCCCGACGYCATTTTTTCTCTTTTCTGCGAATTTTCTGAATGATGTTCTATCAACTACTTACCAAATCATTTTTATAAAAGCGCGAAAACTATATACTGCATAAGAGAGGCGATGTCAGTAGTATTTTAAGACTCAGCCTTTCTATAACTTTTTCTTTAACATACTTGTTATAGAATAGTGAATGAATAAAATTAAAAATTGTCAAAACTATGACTATAAACAAAGAAACAATATCTACTCAAATTCAATATAAGTTTAAAAGGATTCAAATATTAAATGGCCCATATTAATTCTATTTGCGTGTATTGTGGCTCGCGGTTTGGCCGAAATAATCATTTTAAAAATATCGCGGCGAATTTTGGCGATATTCTGGCCCGGGAAAAAATCCGCTTGGTATATGGCGGGGGAAATGTGGGATTAATGGGCGTCATTGCCAACGCGGTTATGCGCGGAGGCGGGCAGGTTACCGGTATCATTCCAAAACATCTTGACGAAGAAGAAGTTGGCCTGAAGGAGGCAACGGATTTCTACGTTGTCGATAACATGCATGAGCGCAAACGCATGATGTTTGATCATTCTGATGCCTTCATTGCCCTTCCGGGCAGTATTGGCACGCTGGATGAGACCATTGAAGTCATTACATGGAAACAGTTACAACTGCACAGTAAACCGATTATAATTGTCAACGCAGATAATTACTGGCAGCCATTTTTGGCCCTCATTGATAAATTTATCCATGAAGAATTCACCAGCAGCAAGACCCGTGATCTGTTTTATGTGGTTGATACCGTAGAAGATGTTGTTCCCTTGCTCAAATCATTGCCGGAAATTGATCAGGAAACAAAAAATACCCTGATTTAGGCAGATTCTTTTGTTTCTGCTCTTCACTTTATGGCTAAGCAATGGTAGTTTTGCCAAAATATTGATGAAGTGTATCTTTAATAATTTCTTCTCTTAACAAATATCTTCCAACCTCAGGTGCCAGAATTTGGTGCCGCTATTTATAAAGGCATATTATGGCTAAAATCAAAGTAGAAAATCCTGTTGTCGAGCTTGACGGTGATGAAATGACCCGTATCATCTGGGCATGGATCAAAGATAAATTAATTCATCCTTATCTGGATATTGATCTGAAATATTACGACCTTGGTATCGAAAAACGTGACGAAACAGATGATCAGATTACCATTGATGCCGCAAATGCCATCATTAAATACGGCGTTGGCGTAAAATGTGCGACCATCACGCCGGACGAAGAACGGGTTGAAGAATTCGGCCTTAAAAAAATGTGGCGTTCGCCCAATGGCACCATCCGCAACATTCTGGGCGGAACGGTATTTCGTGAGCCTATAATCTGTTCCAACGTACCGCGTCTGGTGCCCGGCTGGACCGATCCGATCGTTATTGGCCGCCATGCTTTTGGTGATCAATATCGCGCTACCGATTTTCTGGTTCCAGGGGCCGGAAAATTGACCATAAARTTTGTYCCKGCKGAYGGCGGTGAACCCATAGAACGCGAAGTCTTTGATTTCCCGGCCGCAGGCGTTGCCATGGCCATGTATAATCTTGACGAAAGTATCCGTGATTTTGCAAGGGCCTGTATGAATTTCGGCTTAAACCGTGGCTGGCCGGTTTATTTAAGTACAAAGAATACGATCCTGAAAGCCTATGATGGCCGATTTAAAGATCTGTTTGAAGAAGTTTTCAAAAGTGAATTTGCCACAAAATTTGCGGATGCAGGCATCACATATGAACATCGCCTCATTGACGATATGGTCGCCTGCGCCATGAAATGGAGCGGAAAATTCGTTTGGGCCTGTAAAAATTATGATGGTGACGTTCARTCCGACACCGTGGCCCAAGGCTTTGGCTCCCTTGGCCTGATGACATCTGCGCTTATGACACCGGACGGTGCCGTCGTCGAAGCAGAAGCCGCCCATGGTACGGTAACCCGCCATTACCGCATGCATCAGCAAGGCAAAGAAACCTCGACTAACCCTATCGCTTCTATCTTTGCATGGACAGGTGGCTTGGCCCATCGTGCGAAATTAGACAATAATGTCGCCTTGAAAGATTTTGCCGCGACCCTTGAGCGTGTTTGTGTTGAAACCGTTGAGCAAGGTTATATGACCAAGGATCTGGCCCTTCTTGTTGGCCCTGATCAGGCCTGGTTAACATCGAAACAATTTTTTGACAAAATTGACGAAAATTTACAAAAAGCSATGGCATANKTTTTTCGCTCTRARTTYAWCYATCCCGYGCCYCTTRACCRRGGCGCGGGATTTTTTACRTCTATTCGGATAGAAAWTCCTCTGGATCACAGGCYTGCCCGTAATCTGTATGCGGTATATTGCTATAGGCCTCTTCTATACGCTCCCTCAGCACCGGATTCTCATCCAGAAGATGATGAAACTCCTGCGCGTCCAGAACAAAAAAATGGCATTTTGATACAGCCATATAACTGGCAGAATAATTTGATTTTTCCATAAGCGACTTTGCCCCGAAAAATCCACCTTCTTTCAAGATTATTTTTCCAGTCCCATCCTTTCGCGCCACTTCACCGGATACAATCAGAAACATTTTGTCGGCCTGATGCCCTTTCACGGCAATAAGACTGTTTTTTTCCTCAACACGGGAACGCAGATACTTGGCGATGACTCGAATAAGATTGGCATCCAGCCCGTTAAACAGCGGCACATTGGCCACCAGCCCCCAGCGAATGACAAAATCCCGCTGATGGATTTCATTAGCAAAACCCGATGCAATAATGCCTATGGGCAAGGCATACATACAAACGCCAAAAATCATGACGACACCGCCAAATATGCGCCCCGCCCAGGTGATCGGGACAATATCCCCGTAACCAACCGTGGTCAATGTGGCCAGCGCCCACCATAAAGCATCGGGAATGGTGCCAAAGGCTTCTGGCTGAACATGACGTTCCAGATAATACATTATGGTTGCCGCAAATGACGACAGGCCAAGCATAATTATCAATGTCGCCAGCAAGGCGCGTCGCTCCGAATATAGAACGCTGCCCAATGAAGAAAGTGCCGGTGAATAGCGCATCAATTTAAAAAGCCGCAATAATCTGAAAATCCGCAGTAACCGCAGATCAATGCCCAGCGCATACAAGATTGACGGCGCAATGGCCAGAAAATCAATCAGCATCAATGGCGATGCCATAAAGTGAAGGCGAAACCCCATATTGCCCTTTTTAYACGAATTGCTGCGATATTCAACGCAGACCCAGATACGTAAAAAATATTCAATAGAAAAAACAATCAGGGAAAAAATTTCAAAAGCAATCAACAGATGGCTGTAGTGATCCGATATTTCCGGCACCGTTTCCAAGGATACCGCCGCCACATTCAGGGTGATCAAGCCAACCATAAAACCATCAAACAGACTTGCCGCACGGCTGCCGCTTAGGCCCATTTCGATAACTTCAAATATTTTCCGGCGTCTTGTCTTCTGAATTTTACCCATAGGATCGCGCCCTGTAATTATAATTTCTCCAAAATTTCTTCAATGGCCTTAATGGCTTGGTCAGCCTTGTCACCATTCGGCCCACCGGCCTGCGCCATATCAGGGCGCCCGCCGCCACCCTTGCCGCCAACGGCTATACTTCCGGCCTTGACCAGATCAACGGCACTGATGATGTCCTTCAAATCATCGGTAACCGCCGTCAGGATTCCGGCCTTGCCATCATTCACCGTAAGCAGGGCTATAACGCCTGTGCCTATTTTTTGCTTAGCCTCATCAGCAATACCGCGCAGGTCTTTCGCCTGAACCCCATCCAGAATACGCCCAATAAACTTAATTTTACCTATGGTTTTAATATCTGAACCATCCCCTTCTGCCCCGCTGCCCATGGCAAGTTTTTTACGAAGTTCCGTATTTTCCTTTTCTGCAGCCTTACGCTCTTCAAGCAAGGCTATAAGCCGTTCCGGTAATTGCGCCGGCGTTGTTTTCAATAGGGCAACGGCTTGATTTAAATAATTTTCCTGCGCCGTCACATAATCGCCTGCGGCTTCCCCGGTTATGGCTTCTATACGCCGCACGCCCGAGGCCACGGCCCCCTCCGAGATAATCTTGAATAAACCAATATCACCGGTTTGATCCACATGCGTTCCCCCACAAAGTTCTACAGAATAATTTTGGGGAGAATAATTTTGAGGAGAATAATTTTGGACATCCTGATCTTCATTACCTATGGATACAACCCGAACCTCATCACCGTATTTCTCCCCAAATAATGCCGTAGCCCCCGCGTCTATCGCTTCATCCGGCGTCATAAGCTTGGTTCCCACAAGACTATTTTGCCGAAYAATTCCGTTAACCTGTTTCTCAATCGATTTTTTTTCAGCTAAAGTCAGCGCCTTATTATGGYTGAAATCAAACCGCAGACGATCGGCAGAAACCATTGAACCTTTTTGGGTTACATGATCACCCAAATGTTTGCGCAGGGCCGCATGAAGAAGATGCGTTGCAGAATGATTACCCCGCACATGGTCACGTTCTATACTATCCACATTCATATGGATAATATCGGAAGATAAAAATTTTCCCTTGGTAACCGTTGCCATATGGACATGTAATTTGCCCAGTTTCTTAACCGTATCAGTGATCGTTGCCGTCGCCCCGCTCGTCATATTCACAATCGTGCCCACATCACCCATTTGGCCGCCTGACTCGCCGTAAAAGGGGGTCTGATTGGTCAGAATGGCGACCTCATCACCTTCAACCGCCGTATCTTGCGCTTTGCCACCTTTCAGAATCAGAAGGATTTTTCCCTCTGCCCTTGTTGTTCCATAGCCTAAAAATTCCGTAGCGCCATGAACATCCAGGGCGTCAAACCAGATAACCTCCGTCGCTTCGCTGCCTGAGCCCTTCCAGGCGGCGCGGGCTTGGGATTTTTGTTTTTCCATGGCAACCTTAAAGCCATCCTCATCAACAGACAGACTTTGCGCCCGAAGGACATCCTGCGTCAAATCAAGCGGAAAACCATAGGTATCATAAAGACGAAAGGCCACATCCCCGGCAAGCATGCCCTTCTCAGGTATTTTCCTTACCTCATCCTCCAAAAGCTTAAGCCCCCGTTCAAGAGTCTTTTTGAACCGTAATTCTTCGAGCTTCAGCGTTTCCGTAATCAGCGCGTTCGCCCTGAGTAATTCAGGAAAGGCCTGTCCCATCTCCTGCAATAACGTTGGCACCAGTCGATACATCAAGGGCTCTTTGCAGCCTAAAAGATGGGCATGGCGCATGGCGCGCCGCATAATCCGCCGCAAGACATAGCCGCGCCCCTCATTGGACGGCAGCACCCCATCGGCAATCAAAAAACAGGCCGCCCGCAAGTGATCCGCAATAACCCTATGAGAGATATTTTTATCGCCATATGCCTCGACACCACTATATTTCGCGGAGGCCTCTATCAATGTCTTAAACATATCCGTTTCATAATTATCATGTGTGCCCTGCAATACCGCGACAATTCGCTCAAGCCCCATACCCGTATCTATGCAGGGTCTTGGCAATTGTATACGCGTGCCGTCCGCCTGCTGATCATATTGCATAAAAACCAAATTCCAGATTTCAACAAACCTATCGCCGTCTTCATCAGAACTACCGGGTAAGCCGCCCGGAATATGGTCGCCGTGATCGTAAAAAATCTCAGAACAAGGACCGCAGGGGCCCGTATCCCCCATGGCCCAGAAATTATCGGATGTGGCTATGCGGATAATCCGATCATCCGCAAGGCCTGAAATTTTCTTCCACAGGTCATAGGCCTCATCATCATCATGATAGACTGTGACGATCAAACGCGCAGGGTCTATACCATATTCCTTGGTCAGCAAAGTCCATGCGTGATAAATGGCTTTTTCTTTAAAATAGTCCCCAAAAGAGAAATTACCAAGCATTTCAAAAAAAGTGTGATGACGGGCGGTATATCCTACGTTATCAAGGTCATTATGCTTGCCCCCTGCCCGAACGCATTTCTGGCTGGAGGCGGCTTTTTTAATGGCACGTGTTTCCGTACCAATAAAAACATTTTTAAACGGCACCATACCCGCATTGGTAAACATAAGCGTCGGGTCATTATGAGGCACGAGCGGCCCACTTGCTACGATCTCATGCCCCTGCCCTGCAAAAWWATCCAAAAAAATCTTTCGGATTTCATTCGTACCCTTCATTTACCCATACCCTTTCCGATCCACATAGGACAATTATGTCCTTTAACTCTAGAGTTTTAGCGATTGCGCCTGTCCCTGTCTAGGGTCAGGGGCAATCTATTATAAAAATAGTCTTCCTGCGCCATATGCGCAAATAAAAAAATGGACGCTTTGTAAAGCGTCCATTCATAGTTGGGCAGTAGGGTTATAAAATTAGATAAGTTAWCGAATCAGCTGTCGTTACCTTCATCATCTTTGGGGCGGCTAATGCCTTCTTTCAACATCACCTTATCCAAAACACCTTCATTTTTGCGAATATGATTTTCAAGCTTCGCGGCTAATTCCGGATTTTCTTGTAAGAACCGCTTAGAGTTTTCACGACCCTGACCAATCCGCTGGCTATCATAAGAATACCAGGAGCCAGATTTTTCTACCACGCCAGCCTTCACGCCAAGATCAATAAGTTCCCCATTTTTGGAGATGCCCCGGCCATACATAATATCAAATTCGACCATTTTAAACGGCGGCGCAACTTTATTCTTAACGACTTTCACACGGGTTTGGTTACCCACAATTTCTTCTTTTTCCTTGATGGCCCCAATACGGCGAATATCCAACCGGACGGAAGAATAAAATTTCAACGCGTTGCCCCCAGACGTGGTT
The DNA here is from genome assembly GCA_002402225.1 of Alphaproteobacteria bacterium. GTDB lineage: Bacteria > Pseudomonadota > Alphaproteobacteria > Sphingomonadales > Emcibacteraceae > Paremcibacter. The sequence goes on along the minus strand of NVVM01000018.1, from coordinate 21,236 downwards.
TCAGGACTGCCGTACATAACCCCGATTTTCATACGAATTTGATTGATAAAAATTACCATACATTTCGATTTGGAAATTGAGGCCGTGAGCTTGCGAAGAGCTTGAGACATCAGGCGTGCCTGCAATCCCACATGTGTGTCACCCATTTCACCTTCAAGTTCCGCACGCGGCGTCAGCGCCGCCACACTATCTATGATCAGCACATCCACAGCACCAGATCGAACCAGCGTATCCGTGATTTCTAGGGCTTGTTCCCCCGTATCAGGCTGTGAAATCAAAAGTTCATCAATGTCAATTCCCAAAGCCGCCGCATATACCGGATCAAGGGCATGTTCCGCATCAATAAATGCTGCCACGCCGCCTTCGCGCTGAACTTCTGCGGCCACATGAAGGGCCAATGTGGTTTTTCCTGAACTTTCCGGCCCATAGATTTCGACCACACGCCCCTTCGGCAAGCCACCGATACCAAGCGCAATATCGAGCCCCAGAGAGCCCGTTGAAACGGCCTCTATCTCCATAGCCGCACCCTTGCCAAGCTTCATAATGGAGCCTTTACCAAAGGCCCTTTCAATTTGGCTTAATGCGGCGTCTAATGCCTTTTGTTTATCCATATTTCCCTGTCCCACGAGTTTTAATTGTGCTGCTGACATTATTTGTCTCCTCTATATCCCATAGTCAGTTGAAGGTTTCAATCACAGACAAATGTACACATTTTGTTCTTTTTGGCAAGAACATTTTTAACCCGTTGTAATGCAATGATAATATTTCTAATGATCGCCTTATGTTCTTGATAATTTATTTTAAATCACCTATACGCCTCCCCCGATATTAATCTGATTCATATGAATCAGGCACCATCAAGAACTTCTTTAACCTGCTCTGCCAATTGCTTGAGGCTGAAGGGTTTTGGTAAAAAATAAAAATCATCTTCGCCGGGGGTCTTTTCAAAGGCATCCTCAGCATATCCAGAGATGAAAATTACTTTTAATTTCCGATTGGTTTCGCGAATTTTTCGGACCAATGTTGGGCCATCCATAATCGGCATCACCACATCGCTAATCAGTAAATCAAGTTCACTTTCAATCTTTTCAAACAGAACCAGCGCCGCCTCTCCGCTGTTGGCTTCATAGACATTATAGCCCTTGTTTTTAAGTGCTCTTGAGGCGAACATTCTGACGGCATCTTCATCTTCTACCAGCAATATTGTTCCTTTGCCTGTCAGGTCCACCGTCGGTTTTNCTACAACAACCTCTTTAACTTCCACTTCATCTTTTGGACTTTCCTGATGAACGGGCAAATAAATGCTGAATATTGTCCCTTTATTGATCTCACTGGTGGGAAAAACAAACCCGCCGGTCTGCTTGACAATGCCGTAAACTGTTGACAGGCCAAGGCCGGTGCCTTTGCCCACTTCTTTTGTACTGAAAAACGGCTCAAAAATTTTACCCATATGTTCCTTGGGAATGCCGCAGCCGGTATCCTCCACCTCCAGAAGTATATATTCATTAGGCGGCATGACCTGATAACGCTTATTTAATATTTTTGCTTCCTTTAAATGAATATTTCGCGTTCGAATGGAAATTTTGCCCTTATCATTCATAGAATCACGGGCGTTCACACATAAATTAATGATCACCTGTTCCATTTGCCCCTGATCCACCTTAACATGCCCGAGCTTGCGGCCATGGGTCATTTCCAGCGTGATATTATCCCCAATCAGCCGCCGAAGCAGGTTGGCGAGTTCCGCCAGAACATCGGTAATGATAAGTACCTTGGGCCGTAATGTTTGCTGCCGTGAGAAGGCGAGTAGTTGCCGCACGAGATTTGCCGCACGATTGGCATTTTGCTTAACCTGAATAATATCCGAGAAAGACTGATCGCCCGGCCCATGACGCACAAGAAGCAAATCACTGAACCCAATGATTGCCGTGAGCAAATTATTAAAGTCATGGGCAATCCCCCCTGCGAGCTGGCCCACGGCCTGCATTTTCTGGGATTGAGCAAATTGCAACTCCAGATTTTTCTGTTCCGTCGTATCAATCAAATACAGGATAACAACCTTGTCATGATCATCAAATTTATGGAGACGGGTAATATAAATCTGACCATGTTTTTCGCCCTTACCCTGAAAGCCGATATCTACAAACGAGCTGGCATGTCCCGTGCTTAGGGTCGTTTTTATATTGTCATAAAATTCTTTATATTCATCAGGATCAATTATATGTTTCAGACTGCGAGTATTTTTAATGTCTAATTCCTGAATATATTCGCGAAAAACACTATTTCTTTCTAAAACATCACCCTGCTCTGTAACAATGGCAATACCAATCGGGGATTCTCGGAAGAATTTATCAATATTAATATTCTCGGCTCCAGCCTCTTTTGCAATTGCTTCGGCCTGACAGGAAAACACCTGATATATTGCGCCTATTTTGTCCTTAATATTGCCTGTAAAGTCCGTATGCCTAAGGTCTTGTTTCTTATAATCCCCCAATATGGCCTCAACGGGCAAAAATTCCAGCAAAATTTCTTCCCCAGACAGTGTTTTCACTTGTGTCTGCCCATTTAACTGTGACGGAACAACAGAGCAAAAATCCGTAAAAGGACGCGGTAATTGCAAATCCTTTGCCGATTGCCCTGTCAACCAGTGAAGCAAAATATCATTACCATATATGACCTGTCCTTCTTCGGACAGGGCGAGAAGTCCACTGTCACTGCAATCCAAAAAGCGGCCTAATTGATCTAAATTAAATTCTTTGCCGCCATGTCGATCAACGTCGGCCTGAACTTCCGAAGTCAAGTTTGAAAACGTCCAACCGATACAATCTTCATGGTCGCTATGCCGGGTTAATTTCACCTCGGCATATTTTTTTTCACCTTTTTCTGAGATAAGCGGAACTATTCTAAGCTCTTCCCTGCCTTTCACCAGCGCGGCAAGGGTCGTTTTAATTATTTTCWGTTGCTCCGCATCCATAAGTTCGAGTGGCCCCAGATTCTCTCTGCCTAGATTTTCTTTAAGAAAAACGCGGTATGGCAAATTACAATGAACCATCTCACCCTTTAGAGAAGTCATCACATACGGCTTTTCTATATGTGACCCCGCAAGGGATTCGGACGAATTTTGCGAAGCCTGAAGCCCGCTATGCAGCATTTTTCCAATGGCCAAGGCACTGATAACAAGACTCAGCGCTGCCAAATAATAACCAACAGTTACAAAGCCGGCCGCCGCAGCGAATATGAGGCAGGCTATTGATACCATGATTCCTATGCCCCCGATAGCCATCAGGAAAGCATAATCAATAACGTTAACTTGGCCAGTTTTATTCATCGTCATATTTTTCCATATCCATTGTCACCACTATATTCAAAACGGGGACGTCCTCAATATATCATTTCTGCTTTTATTAAATTTTTTCAACAGGGTAGAATTACCCTTTTGTTTTTATATATTTTTCACTCAAGAATTTCCTTACTCTTTCGGCACATACGTCGCGGCCTGCCCCTTTTTCAGGCGCATAATATATCCAACGACTTCGGCCACGGCTTTATATTCTGTTTCATTAATTTCTTCGCCCACCTCTACCGTGGCAAATAAGGCGCGCGCAAGGGGCGGATTCTCCAAAATGGGGATATTATTCTCTTTGGCCACTTCGCGGATTTTCAAGGCAATATGATCTGCCCCTTTGGCAATAACTGTTGGTACTTGCATTTTTAAGTGATCATATTTCAAAGCAACGGAAAAATGAGTAGGGTTTGTCACCACAACATCCGCCTCTGGCACGGCGGCCATCATGCGGCTTCTGGCGCGTTCCAGACGAATTTGTCGCAACCTTGCCTTCACATGAGGATCGCCGTCAGTTTGTTTCATCTCATCTTTTATTTCCTGCTTGGTCATCCGCATTTTTTTAGTAAATTCGAATTTCTGAAACAAGAAGTCAAGGCCGGCAATGACCGCCATAACCGCCACCACGCCGCCAAAAATTCGCAGCACCAATATATAGATCAGGTCGGCCATATCTGCCGGATCCATGGATACCATCTGCTCAAGACGATCGCGCTCCGGCCATACCAGCAACACAACAACACAGCCGACAATGATGATTTTCAGGATTGATTTGGTTATCTCAACAAAATTTTGCAAAGAAAATAACCGCTTAAGTCCGGCAAGCGGCGAAATTTTATTTAATTTTGGTTTTATTTTTTCTGTTGTCAATACAGGAGCATGCTGGATGACAGCCCCTAGAACGGCCCCTATCATAATGACAATAATCGGCAATATCATGTAAGAGAAAACACCACCTAACGTGTCTGTCGCGAAATCCTGAAGGCTCCCTGGATCCATCTGCACGCGATAAGAGGATGAGAAAATACCCCCCAGAATTTCTCGTATCCCTGCCATACTCGATTTTGCAGAGATCAAAATAATAACGGTTACGGAAAACAGGATAAACCAATGACGAATCTCCTGACTCTTGGCCACCTCACCCTTTTTATGGGCATCCTCCAGTTTTTTGGCGGTGGGTTCCTCGGTTTTTTGGGACTCATCTTGATCGTCAGCCATTGCACCCTACCTTGACACAAGAAAAGCGCCAAGGCTGCTTTCCATCTGCTGTAAGAACCACATCATGCCCGCGGGTATCACAATGGCAAAAATCACAAACCCAATCAAGATATTCAGCGGCATAGCGATAAAAAATACCTGAAGCTGCGGCATAAGGCGAGCAATAATGCCCAGCCCCACATTAAAAATCAATCCATATACGATGAAAGGTGAGGCAATTTGAATGCCAATCAAAAAGGAATTTGCCACCGTGCGGATCACGGTTTCCGCAAAGTCAGCTGTGTTGATTTCGGTGCCAACGGGAAATAGGCTATAGCTGTCAAGCATGGCCGCAATCATCATATAATGCATATTCGTTATGAATATCAGCACCACCGCCATCAGGGTCAGAAAGGTGGACATCAGGGCACTTTGGGCCCCTTGTGCGGGATCAAAAGCCATCGCCATCGCCAAGCCTGTCTGCATGGCAATAATCGTGCCGGCCGTATGAAGCGCACTCAGCAAAAGCCGGATTGCCGTACCAATCATAACGCCGATAAAAACTTCAATGACAATCAAGAGGCCCAACATAAGGGCTGAGCCGGGCATAGCCGGCAATGATGCGCTAACCAGCGTATATATCAAAAAAGAAACGGCCAGTGCCATGACCAGCCTGACCCGCATCGGAATGGCCGTTTCACCAAGTGCCGGCAAAAGCATAAACATGGCACCCAGCCTTGAAAAAACGAGAAAAAATGCAAATATCTCAGTGGGTAAAAGATCAGCCAAGACCTATAATCCGTTCCGTAATGAGTACCATAAAGTCTGATATTGTTTGCCCCATGAAAGGCAAAAGCATAAGTAGAGATAAAAAAATAGCCATGATTTTAGGAACAAATGTCAGGGTCATTTCCTGAACCTGCGTCAAAGCCTGCACTAAAGCAATACTGAGCCCGACAATTAACGCCACGAACATAACGGGGCTGGCAACTTTGATTAAGACCCATATMSYYKCMYGRGCAAKKTCTAWWACKTSMKCYYCRKTCATGGCCTAATCTTTCTGTGATAYTATGGGAAATATATAGAACTAAAATACAATGAGGAACATCCCCCTTATTCCATGGTTAGTCAAATTCCCTCGTTAGATTGGCATCTTAATAATATCCTGATAGGCAGAAATCACCTTGTCCCGAACAGCGACCACCGTTTCAAGAACGATTTCAGCATTTTGCACGGATGTTGCCACATCCACAAGACCCATATTACCATTTATCGCCTTAATACCTGTGTTTTCACTGGCATTCACGGCATCTGCCGTATTGCCGATCGCGGCTTTCAATATTTCTGAAAAAGACCCAGCCCCCTYGCCGGAAACAGCATTAATACCGGAAATTCCCTCGATCTTATTCGCGCCACTGCCAACAGGCTGACCCTTTAAAGCATTCGCATAAGCGTTTGCGGCATCCATGACTTTGATATTCATTTTTTAATTCCCATTCATTTTTGCGCAAGAATCTAACCAGAGTCCAGCCAAAGCTTTAACCTCAACAGGTCACTTTACCTCAATAAATCGAGGGTACGCATCATCATTTTCTTCGATACTTCGATAGAATTAAGGTTCGCCTCATAAGACCTCTGCGATTGCTTCATGTCCATGGCTTCTATGAGGCCATTCACATTCGGGGTCTTGATGTAGCCATTTTCATCAGCCGCAGGATGACCCGGCTCAAACCGCATCCCAAAATCAGATTGATCATGAGTGACTTTATTTACTTTCACCCTGGAAAACCCAAGCTCCCTATCCACCTCGTTACTAAAGGTGACAACTTTACGCCGGTAAGGATCAGAATCCGGCGATAAGGCAACAGATTTGGCATTCGCTATATTCTCGGCAATCACGCGCATACGTGTGCCTTGCGCCTTCATGCCCGCCGCTGAAATCATCATTGCTTTAGATAGTTCCATTTAAACCACACCTTCTCGCTATTATCTTTTAGGGTTAACTTCTTTTGCCAAGCGCCAATCTTAACATGCTGGAATGTTTACGGTATAAATTAATCGCTGTGGCATATTCCATCTGCGTATTAGCCATTTTAATCAGTTCGTCTTCAAGAACAACAGCGTTACCATCTGGGGCTTTCATGGCGATATGGGAGTCCTGCTCCTTGATTTCAANTCGACTTGAAGCCGCGCGGGCGCCAGACATATGTCCTCGCTCCGATGTTTGCATAGACAATCCACCGGTTGCATTTGTTTGGTCCAACTGTGCCTTGAAACTGATTTTCTTCAGATCCCTGGGGGTATAACCCGGAGTATTGGCGTTGGCAATATTCTGTGCCAGGACCTTTTGTCGYTCTGTGAGCCAGTCCATTTTCTGACTTAAAGAACTGAAAAGTGAAATAGATTTCAGGTCCATTTTATTTTATCCTAAATATCATATACCATATAGATACAGGCTAAAGTTTTATTAAAATACATACTAATTTTAACCATACACCATATTTCTTCTATTGTGGAGATGGAAAATTAACATTTTGTTAATATTATAAGATAATATACAATATTCCTTATTACATAAATAAATTCAACAGCTTAAAATTTTGCTGACATTATGGGATAGCTGTGGCTATTATCATATTTAAAGATTTCATACTTAACCGGATTATTTAACATCAGATGGCAATGAACGAAGAAACCGCCCCAACCACGCAAAAAGCCGTTGCCCTCAAGGGGGATGGCGAACGCACGGATGTTCCGCGAATCACAGCCATCGGTACGGGCAAGAATGCTGAAAAAATTCTAAAAATTGCGTTTGAAAATGATGTGAAAGTCAGAACAGATGAAGAATTGGTGGAAATTCTATCCACCTTTGATGTGGACAGTCATATTCCGCTCAAGGCATTACAGCCTGTTTCGGAAATATTAAGCCATCTATATAATGAAAATATTCGCCTTAAAGAAAATCAGGATATAAGTAACGACGCACCAAAGGAAGATAAGATTTGACATCACAAACCATTATCAGAAAGCCGCCAGCATGGAAGTAAGTGCATATTTCCAATATATCCTCGCCTTGATGTTTGTCCTCGCTTTGATTTTGATCATTGCTTACGGTGCCAAAAAACTGGGCTTGATGGCTCGCGTGACAACAGGATCTGCAAAGACCCAGGACAAACGCCTTAATATCGTTGAGATTTTACCCGTTGACGCCCGAAGAAAGCTCATGATCATCCGCAGAGATGATGTTGAACATCTTATTATGCTCGGGCTGGATCAAGATATTGTCATTGAACAGAATATTCAAAGAGGCTTTCATAAAACAACAGGTTATATGTCAAATAAAATTGGGAACAGAACTGAAAATTCATGATAAAATTTATCAAAAAATATAAAATAACCCAACATAAAATAACTCTGGGCTTATTTGCCACATCTTTAAGCAGTTTTTTTCTGATTTTCCTCATCAGCAGCCCCGCGGCTCTTGGGCAGGAATTCTCTCTGAATATGGGAGAGGAAGGCGCCCTTTCCGGCCGTATTGTACAGCTGTTAATGCTGATGACTGTTTTGAGCCTCGCGCCGGCCATTATCATCGTTGTCACCTCATTCACCCGTATCGTTATTGTATTTTCCCTGCTCAGAAGCGCAATGGGAACCCAGCAGACGCCGCCCAATGTGGTGCTGATTAGTCTGGCGCTTTTTATGACGGCATTCATCATGGCCCCAACAATGAAAGAGGCCTATGACAACGGCATAGCCCCCCTTGTGGCAGAACAGATTTCAGAAGAAGAGGCTTTTGACCGAACAACGGCACCATTCCATAGTTTTATGATGAAACATGTCAGAGAAAAAGATCTGTTGCTGTTTCTGGATTTATCGGAAACACCGCCGCCTGCAACGAAGGCTGATACACCATTTCAGATTTTGGTGCCGGCCTTTATCATCAGCGAGCTAAGGCGCGCCTTTGAAATTGGTTTTTTACTATTTGTACCTTTCATCATCATTGACCTTGTTGTGGCCTCCATATTGATGTCCATGGGGATGATGATGTTACCGCCCGTAATGATTTCACTGCCCTTCAAGCTTATATTCTTTGTCTTGGTTGATGGGTGGTATCTTGTAGCCGGCAGCCTGATTCAAAGTTTCAATCAGGGCCCCCTCTCTGGATAGTGCAGCCCCGTAAAAAACAATATGGGGCCGCAAATTTATGCGGSWWKAAWTTYRSCWTTTAATTCTGGACAAYATCTTTTGTGAATTCAGCCTTATAGGATTCCATGAAACTTTCCAGTTTTGCGACACTTGCAATGGACTTTGTCAAGCGGCGCACATCAATATCCGCCAGTTGCTTTTCCGCCGTGATCACTTCAAAGGTATCGCCGTAAAGACCATTGTCCATATGAACTTTATATTTATTACGCAGCACCTTCACCCCCTCTTTATCATTATTTATGACATAGGCCACCGAAAGGCGCAAAACAGCAAGTCTTTCTTGCGGGCTAAGCTGTGTATCATCCTGATAACGCTTGCCCAACATTTGATTGCCCAGGCTGATATATTTGTCCCAATTTTCAGATTTCCAATATATATCGGCGCGTAAGCTGTCGGCTTCTTCGGTTTTATATTCTTCGAGCATGACTTCGGCTTCTTCATATCGGCCCAGCTCTATCAAGGCCCGGGCTTCGATCATGTTGCGGCGCAGTATAATATCATCCGGAATTTGTGAATCCCGGGTTGCTCTTAGAATCCCCATGGCCATATCCGGTTTTGAATCCAGCATRTAAATCATCGCCARRCGTTCCGCAACAACCGATTGCGCGCCRCCTTTAAGGCGAAATTTTACCTGATGGTTCAATAAGGCCGCCGCCTCTTCAAGCAGATCCAATGACANCAGCCTGTCCGCAAGCCTTCGGGTCATATTATCCCCGTCATTGCCTAAGGGAATAAGCTCCCGAAACTCAGAATACAGCGCCACGGCCTTTATCGGGTTCATGGCCGCCGCGCCGCCCTTCAAGAATAAATCACTATATATTTGGYTCATTTGATGGGTTAAGGCCGCTGTTTTAGGTGACCCTTCAAAAAAAGTAACCGCGAGCCTTAGGGTTTGAAGGCCGGTATTGAAATCATTCTGTTCAACATAAAGYTCACCAAGCCTCGACAGCAATCCTAGTTCAAAATCATCCCCCCGCCAGGAAAAACGCAATTTTTCCAACTGATCAATCGCCTCGATACTATCAATTTTCTTAGCTTCAAAATCCATATTAATGAGATCCAGCGTTGCCCATGATGCCGTTTCTCTAACGCCGGCCTTAACAAGCCCCCGCAGCATCTCTTCAGCTTGCATAATATCACCGTTATCCCGCGCCAAAAGTGCTCGCCAATAATCCACTTCCGTATATTGGGCTGCCGTAAGGGGTAAATTTCTCAAGAATGACAGGCTAAACTCTATGAAACTCTTATCTGCAACAACATAAGCCGAACGAATTGCCGCGAATAAAAAATCAATCTGGCTTTTAGGGTCTTGTTGCGCCAGACTGTCTGMTCCTTTTTTATAATCTTTAAACGCCCGTTCATGGTGGCCCAAGGCACTATTTGCCACAGCACGCCATAAGAAAGCATCCTCCTCTGCCAAGAGGGCCTTATGAATCAACAGCTTTGCCCCCTCTTCATAACGGCGCATCTTTATATTGCTCACGGCAAGAACTGTTCTGAATTCAGGATTATCAATAAGTCTGGGTTTTTCATCCAGCATCACATTCAAGACACCGAAAGCTTCTCTGCTGCGGCCATTGGCCAGATAAAATTTGGCCAACCCCCATCGAATTTCATTTCGGTTGGTATCAGTTGAATTGGCCAGCATATAAAGAAACTCATGCTTGTTAGCGTAAWAATCCTTTCCTTCTAACGGGCCTTTTTCCCACGCTGCAAAATCAACGAGTTTAGTTCCGTTCGTGTCACCTTCCGCCCCTGTTATCACACCAAGCTTACCRGAAAGCTGGCTGCGCGAAAGTGCCAGCCCCTGTTTGGCCCCCTCTTTGGCGGCGACACTAACGCCGGTTCGATAGCTCTTTACGCTCAAATTATCCGCATTCAACTGAACCGCGATACCTTGCGCCGTYGCCAATGATTGGAACTCTGCAAATTTTTGCCCCTCTAATACACCTTGTGATGAGCTCATTACCGGCACAATAGCCAATTCATCCCCGACAACCGGGTCTTCGATGATTAAAGCCTCCCCTGCATTTTCAACAGAATAGAAAAAAATTTCACCCTTATTGCCGCTCGCGCGCCGGTTGCTGCTGGCAATTAAGCGTGCCGGCGTAATGGGGGCATTCTTCAGATCAACATGCCATGCCCGATTGATTCTCTGAACTTTGATATTCTGTCCCGGCGTTACTTCATAAAATAATATTGTCATTGTCGGATGCTCAATCTGCCGCGCAGATATTATCCGTAGCCCAAGAAACCGGTTCAGACTTTCCTGATCCACGAGTTTCTTGCCCTCGAAAACGACCCATAGAAGATTATGACGAATGAAGGCGGCGGCCCGAACATCTTCATTCCATGGATAACTTAATCTGAGATTATCCCATATGTTATTAACGCCCAATATCAAATGGCCATTGTCAGGTTGCGCTATGGATGTGCTGATCCGGGCATTCTTTTCACTATTCACAATAGGYGAAGRCAATGCCYTATTCTGCGCYSYMTKYTGYSSKGSSKRTWKYMHRKSKGANATTAWMWCYRRAWNTATCAMMARMWATWTYRRWRMCWAKYYTGRWAYSMWKSMKKWWWYSMKKSMGTTTCCCAGGCCGGGGCAGCCGAAAGCTGACAATTAAATTTCCGTCAGAAATCCGGTATTCCGGATCAGTCAGAAAATTAAGCGGGTCGTTCAACAGGCGGCTCAGGTTCGGCGTTGAGGCTTTCTCAAAAGTTATTTCGAGCTTGCCCTGTGCCAGATGCGGCCGATAATCCACATTTTCCTGCCAGTCAAAAACCATGCGGCTAAAGGTTGGATGATCAGCGAAACGTACATTTACAGACTCCTGTGCCAAGGCCGGAAAAATGCCGCCAAAAGCCGCAATGATAACAATGATCAACCTTGATAAACTCATGCGATTACTCATAATCTGTTTGCTTCATTAATATTGGGTCGTTTTCTGCTCATAAATATCCTCTGGCTGATCCCTGTCCTCTCGGTGAATGATTATATCCACGCGGCGTGCCAGTAAATATCTTTCATTAAGCGGAATATTCTCATCCAGATCATCAAAACGCGATGCCCCATTGCCAAAAATTTCAATATTCTGCGTATAGCCTGCCTGTTCAATCAGCTGCGCGACAGATATTGCCCGCACCAAAGACAATTCCCAATTGGTTGGATAAAATCGTCCACTTGTCGGTTCCAAATCCGTATGCCCTACAACCGTAATTTTATTTTGAATAGATTGAAGCGCCGCCCCCAACTCCTGCATTGATTTATAAGCATCCCCAGAAAAATTAGACTGACCAGATTCAAATATCAAATCAGCGGGCAAAGTGATCACAAGACGGTCATCCAGRATAGAGACGCTGCTGCGCCTTAAAATCATGTCATATTGAAGTTTGTCAACAAAGATTTTTTTCAAATATTCCAGACTAAGGGCTTCTTTCTGCGGCACCATAGCCGCTTCGATATTCTGCCAGTCGACGTCCTGTATTTGAGCCCTGCTCGGATTAAGATTCTCGCTTAATGATTCAACAACAGCCTCCCATTTGGAAATCTGTACGGAACTCATTGAAAATAATAAAACGAAAAAAGTCAGCAAAAGTGCCAAGAGATCTGAAAAAATAATCAACCAGCTTTCTGACGGGCCTTCGGGCGCCGCATTGCCAGAATCAAAACCTGAATCAAAATTCATTGTCGCGCCCCCTGACCATYATCATCAATGATGGGCTGATCCGTAATAGGACGACGGGGCGTGCGATCCGGCACATCCTGTATCGGCAGGTCTTGTCCAGATTCATCTTGTCCGGATTGCTCATTTAAATAATTTTTAGGCCGTTTTTGTGTTTCATGGCCTGCAAGACCCTGAACAGACGCCTTTATGTCCCTGTTATGAAAGGTTAACGTCACTTGCTCTTTTGGGCCTTTCACAACCCCGATGGACATTTGGTTCTCTGCAACATTCATTTCGCTTAACTTATGGACGAAAGCGCCCGCCCTGAGAATGGTCAGATCCTGCCAATATCTTGGGCCTTGGGGCAAGCTTGTGCCAGAAGAAATCACGAAATTAATTTCCCGCCTCTCACTGCTGCGTCCGCCGGCAAGAAAAACGGATAATTGTTTCAAAAACGGCTGTTGATCAGGCCTAAATTCATGAGAATCATCCATAAATAAATCATTTGGATTAAATTCCACCCTGACGGTATCACCGCCTTTCGTCGCATACTTCCCGTCAAACCCGACGAGGGATGCAAACACGCCAAGTATCTGGTCATGGAATTCGTCATTGGGCGTAACCGCCTCTTCATTTGCCGCAACATCAATAAAATCAGCTTCAGGTTCAAAAGGATTTTTAAAAGCCCGGGTCACACTTTCTGTTGCGGCATCAACCTTATTCTGATCCTGATTTGAAATTGAATTCATGACCACAAAAAAGGCCAAAACAATCAAATACAAAGAAACAAAAAGTCCCGTTGTATCATCAGATTTTTTCTTTTTCACTTCAAGGGGGTTCGGCGCCCCTATATTGCCAATAATATCGCTCATTCTTTAGGGTATCTTACCGGATATTCTGTTATTGAGTATTCTATTATTAAGTATTTTAAGCGGATAATCTGCCATATAATTTTTTGGGCATACTCAAAAACCGTTAAAATTAACCATAATGTTTTAAAGCCTACACAATACGAGCCATAGAATCAATCAAAGCTATCGAATAAGGCGTCGATGGAATCCTGATCATTCGCCGTTACCTTACATTGTGGGCCTTGAAGTAAATTCTTATCACTTTCTAAATTCTCAGAATTATCATTTTTCCCATTGGTAAGGTGAGAATCAGTGTCACCAATGGCCGTGGCAAGCTGCGACAGTTTCTCTTCTAAAAAATTCAGTGTTTTTACCACCTTATTCATACGCTGCCCGGTAATATCCTGAAAACTGGAGGCTTCAAAAATATTAGTGGAAATTGTCATAAGTTTATCGGCAACCTCCCCTTCGAGTGTCATGGCCAATTCGGAAATTTCTTCGGCGGAATCCATAATTTTTGTCGCGGCCTCCTCAGTCGCATCAACGACAAGACCCAACTGATTGCTCGCTTCGGGAATTTCATTCTCACTAAGATGTTTTGGCTGAATTTCCGACAAATCTGCCTTGGCTCTCTCGATGAAACCCAGTAATTCGCGCAGTTCATCCTGAAAATGAACTTCTTTCAGATCAAAATCACCCTCAAGTGAMCCCATCACTTCACCGACAATAGAGGTGACATCRCTGACATCAACCTTATCACCYAGTTTTTTCCGAATACTTTCGATCCTGTCTTCCAGTGAAACCGTATTTAAGTGCATTTTACACCTCTTTATTTTATTGCTACCCTATGTATGGCCCTGACGCCTAGTTAACAACTATAGCTTTCAGGGGTTAATAGCAGGTAAATCCTTTAAAAATAAGTAGAGAATGGTCAGCCATCAATTTTTGGCAATTGTTTTCGGACAGCAAGGTCAGTGGTCAGTTTTTTGGCCTTATTGATATTCATTTTAGCCAAAATAGCCCCCATTTTAGACTCTTTCATATTCTCAACRATTGAAATTAATACGTCTGAATCAAGGCTATTGAATATGCCTGCAGCCTCTTTGGGTTTCATTGCAGAATACATTTTAACAAGRCTTACAAGCTGCGCTTTTTCTATTTCATCAWGYWWKRYRASCRARKMTKSSATGGTTTCTTTTATTTTCTTCAGGGAAGCTGTCCGCTCAACAATCCGTTTTTCAACAGCCTCTAACAATTTTTCCCGATCATCCATTTCCCTTGCGCGCCGATCTAGTTCCCGGCGACGTTCGGMMWGKYWWWSTAAATATTCTATTTCTTTTCGGCTTGGAATACCGCTAAGCTGCAAGAGGGCGGGCTCAGCGGCAGGTTGATCATTTTCTTCTTGCTTGGCATTTTCTTTATTCTCTACCGGCGCATCTTCTATTTCAGGCTCAGTGACCTGCGCAACGGCATTTTGTACCCCAAAGGAAAAGTCAACTATTTTGATCCCAAGCACCATCGACATTAGRATGATAGCCAGCGGTATCAACCGGAATTTTTTCAACATATTCTTTCCTTTGGGTATTCTATAATAACTTTGGCCTAAAATAACTTTGGGTAACCTTGATAAAAAGCACAGCTACCTGACTTTTTTTAGTGTCTCCAACATTTCATTATCTTCTTCATCATGGATTTTTTCATCAGAACGGCCCTCATCAAAATGATCGTCTGCATCAAAAATCTGTAGCGCAACATTTTCTGCTGGTATCAGACCACGCTCAATTCGATCTGCCAGGCTTGAGCCACTTTGTATTATAATTTCCAGTTCATCCGCCAGAAGCCGCGATTTGGTCACCAGATTTTCAAGACGGACTTCTTCTGTTTGCGCGGCCGATTTCAAGGCGTCAACGCCTTTCTGCGCCTGTGAAATCGCCTCATTCAACTTATTGACCAGACTAGCCATTTCATTCTGCGCATTACGAAAGACTTTCAGCTTGATATTCMGGACAACAGCGTAAGAAATCATGACAATAATCAAGATAATGATGACACTGTCAATAACCAGCTCCATATCAAGCATTCGCCTTTTTATGGTCAAGAATYTTTTCTATTTTTACCGCCACATGACGCCCAAGCTTGCCTACTCTACCTGTCATCATGGGAACGCCGCCGCTACGCATTTCAACGATGCTATCCGATTGAACATTTAACATCATGGTCTGCCCCACTTCCAAACCCAGAACTTCTCCCAATGTCATGACATGCTCATCCAATATGACTTCCAGGGGAACCACCGTATTATATAGCTCTTTCATCAAATGGGTTTCCCATATGGAATCGCGGCCAAATTTTTCTCCCATAAAACGTTGGAGTAATAATTCCCGCACCGGCTCAATAGTGGCATAGGGCAATACCAGCTCCATACGCCCGCCCCGATCTTCCATATCGGCGCGCATTCTGATCAAAAGCGCCGCATTTGTAGGTTGCGCTATGGTCGCAAAGCGCGGGTTTGTCTCCAAACGATCCAATTTGAATTTTACAGGGCTTAGCGGCTCAAAAGCATCACATAAATCATTTAACATGACCGCCAGCATTTCCTCCACCAGAGTATGTTCAATGGTGGTATAAGGCCGCCCTTCAATGCGCATCGGGGCCGTCCCGCGCCGCCCACCCAAAAGGGCGTCCACAATTGAATAGATGAGATTGCTGTCGATGGTGATCAAGCCATAATTGTCCCATTCCTCCACATGAAAAACCGCGAGCATCGCCGGCAGCGGAATTGAATTCAGGTAATCCCCAAACCTGATTGAGGTCATGTTATCGATAGAAACTTCAAAATTATCAGACGTGAAATTTCGCAGAGACGTTGACATCATCCGCACATAACGATCAAAGATAATATCCAGCATCGGCAAACGTTCGTAAGCCACAAGACCGCTACTGATGAGGGCTTGAATGCCGGATTTTGAACCAAAATCTTCTTCTTCACCATCAAATCCCAAAAGACTGTCAATTTCAGTCTGATCCAAGACCCGATCCGTCCCGCCCATGGCGGCGGCCATATCATCTTCGCCGCCATCCTCGGTTATATCACCTTCAGGATCCGCTTCGTCTTCCGCCGCCATGGCCTCCCATTCGGCGGCAACGGCATCATCATCAATTTCTTCTTCGTCAGACATAACTATTGATTATCCGTTAATCAGCATTTCTTTAAACAAAACATCATTCACACGTGTTGGATAGACCGCGTCATTCACCTTGATCAGCAATTCTTCTTTCAAGCGAAACATTCCGGCGGAACCATTCAGATCTTGGATGCGCAATTGCCGCAAATAGGTTTGAAACTGATCAATAATACGAGGCATTTTTTTAGTAAGTTCATCCAAAGAGGCCTGCTGATCAACCTCCAGCGCTATTGTAAGCTTCAAATATTTCGGCTTTCCCCCCGCCGTATCAAGATTGACCAGCATGGGTTCCAACTCCAAAAACAATAATTCCCTTGGTTCGGCCTCTGCCAATTCGGACTCCTGACCCCCATTCTCCAGGTCAACAGCATGGTCTTCTTCCCCGCCGGACAAAAAGAAAAATGCCGCCGCGCCGCCCAGGATAAGTACAAAGACAGCAGCTGCAACAATAATTATGATTTTCTTGCCGCTTGTTTTCTTTTGCTCCAGGCCGTCTGCAAGATCGTCCGCACCTGCTTCGGCATCATTTTCTTCACTCATATCACCTACCTCTTAATTTTCGTCCACCGTACCTTCGTCCACAGTAGCATGAGGTCACTCGAGGCCGCTCCAAAAAATAAATATAAAGTTTTTATGTTAACAAGTCGTTAGGAATTACTTGTAACCCCAACGCCGCCAATCTCCAAGAAAATTATGGTTAACGTAACAAGACATAACATAAATCCCCCCCCGCAACTAATATAAAGGAAAAAAATACCGGGCAAACTCTGCCGTTTTTCCAGAAAACTGCTCCTAGATACTAGCTAATGATTTGTTTTAAAATAATTAAATTATTTGGCACAACATATGCATAGTGTTGACTGGGAAAAATCAAACGGCCAGAAAGGACCTAAGATGGACACAACATTATCAGTAGCACTTTCGCATCAAGTCGCCATGCGGCGTCAGATGGATATTATAGCAAATAATATTGCCAATATGAGCACAACCGCGTTTAAACGGGAAAATGTCATGTTTGGTGAATATCTTAAAGAAGCCGAGGGAGATAGCGACAAAAGCCTCCGGCAAATTTCCTATGTTCAGGATTTCGGCATTTCCCGAAACATGACGGATGGTCAACTGGAAACAACCGGCAACAGTTTTGATATCGCCCTAAGCGGTGACGGCATGTTCCAAGTACAAAAGAACAACGGGGAATTGGCCTATACCCGAAATGGTCATCTGGCCCTATCGGATGATTATACCTTAATTACGTCCACAGGACAGCCAATCCTGGATCAGGCCGGCAAAACTATCCAGCTTCCGGAAAATGTTACGGATATTAAAATCGCATCTGATGGGACTATTTCTTCCCGAACGGCGGGACAGATCGCGGTATTGAATGTGGTTGCTTTTGCCGATAATTCAAAATTGAAAAAAATTGGCGACAATATGTTCACGACCAATTCAGCACCCCAGCCTGCTACGGATTATACAATCCTTCAGGGCATGACCGAAACATCAAATGTACAAGCCATCATTGAGGTGACCAGAATGATTCAGGTTAGCCGGTCATATACTTCAACCGCAAAACTGATGGAAAGACTTCAGGAATCAGAAAGCAAGGCTATTAATCAGCTTGCTAAGGTTGGTTAGGCCAAAGTTGGCTAAACAAGCATTGAAAAGACAGGATATTCGTTATGAAAGCACTTAGTATAGCCGCAACAGGCATGATCGCTCAGCAATTGAATGTGGAAGTTATTTCCAACAATATTGCCAATATGAACACCACAGGTTTCAAACGCCAGCGGGCAGAATTTCAAGATCTGCTGTATCAGAATATAGAACGGGTTGGTGCCGCTTCCTCCGATACGGGAACCGTTATTCCAACGGGCATTCAGATAGGTGTCGGCGTCAAAACCGGCGGTGTCTACAGAATCACAGAACAAGGCAGCGTCATCGGTACTGACAATGCCCTTGATCTGGCGATTAATGGCAATGGCTATTTTCGCATTACATTGCCCAGCGGTGCGGATGCCTATACCCGCGCCGGATCATTCCAATTAGGCCCCACAGGTCAAATTGTTACAATGGAAGGCTATGTGGTCGGCCCGGCCCTGACCATCCCGCAAGAAGCTATTGATATCTCCATCAATCCCGAAGGCGAGGTTCTGGTTAAGCTGGAAGGCCAGATAAATTCAACGAATATTGGGCGTCTCGAGCTGGTGACTTTCCCCAATGCCGCCGGMCTTGARGCCATTGGCAACAATCAGTTYCTTGAAACACCGGCCTCTGGTGCCGCAAATGTCGGCGTACCAAACACCCCCGGATTTGGTTCCGTATTACAAAAGTTTCTGGAAAACTCCAATGTGAATTCCGTATCGGAAATTACCTCACTCATCACCGCGCAAAGGGCTTACGAAATGAACAGTAAAGTCATTAGCACGGCCGATGAGATGATGAGCGTAACATCGAACTTAAGATAAGGATAAAACTATGAAAAATATATTTTATAGTGGCATAATTCTGGTCTTATTCGGGCTATTATCTTCGCAGGCGGCAATGGCCCTCGCAGAGGTTAAGGCAGACACGATTGTCAACAAATCAACCATAACGTTAGGCGACTTGTTGGATAATCTTGAATATGGTCACGACATATGGGTCATGAACTCTCCCGCCCCCGGACAAAAGACATCTGTTTCAACCAGATATCTGGCCAGCCTCACACGGCAACATGATGTCTATTGGCAGAATAGCCGAGGCGTCAATCAAATCACCGTGACCAGAAAAGGCAAAAGCATTAAGCATGCGCAGCTTGAACATCTGATCGCGCAGGAGCTTACATCAAAAAATCTCTCTGACAGAAAAAATGGCATCAATTTTAATAATAAGAATGCCCTTATTCACCTGCCGGAAGACGGCAGCGTTGAAGATATCTCCGTAGAAAAATTCACCTTCCATCAAAAAACGGGTAAATTCTCCGCCATGCTTTCTGTACCAACTGATGACGGCACTTATAAAACGGCAACAATCTCCGGACGTACCCACGCCATTAGCCATGTGCCCACATTGAACAGACAGGTTCCGCCCGGACAGGAAATAACTGAATTGGACATTGGCTGGACATCTATGCCAACCCTGCGTATTGGACGTAATATTATTCGAACAAAAACCCAGTTAATCGGCATGACCCCCCGGCGCGGTGTGACCCCTTCGACCCCAATAAAACTGAGCGACCTAAAAAAACCAACCATCATTAACCGCGGAACCCGCGTCAACATCCTTTTCCATTCCGGGAAAATAAACCTGACGGCCACGGGCAAGGCCATTGAGGGCGGTGGACGCGGTGATATAATCCGTGTGATGAACAGCAAGTCTCACAAAACMATAGAAGCCATGGTCATAGGCCCCGGTCAAGTACAGGTTTTAATCGGCCATTATAACATCGCTCGATTACAATAATCATCGTGACAAGAAGAGATGAGGATTAGAAAATGACTTATAATTTGGACAAACTCAGCATAGAAAATCCCCCGGAGCACAAAATGTCACATCACGGCGGCTATAAAACAGTAAAAGCCATCTGCTTGACGGGAATATTTTCCCTGCTGCTGACAGGATGCAGTGCCATCGACAGAATAGGCGATATCGGCAAAGCTCCTGATCTGGCAGCGATCGAAACAACCCGGGTCGTTCCGCAAAATAATACACCGCAACAAAAAATCATTCAAATTCCAGAACAACCAACAAGACATGTAAGCAATCAAAAAAATTCTCTTTGGCGCGTTGGCTCAAAGGATTTCTTTCGTGATCAGCGGGCCAGCATGATAGGAGATATTCTCACCATCAATATCATCATTAACGATCAGGCGAGCATTGATAACCGGACCACACGCACAAGATCAAATACAGATTCAGCCAATGCAACAAATTTTCTGGGACTTGAAAGTCAACTGGCCCAAATTCTGCCGGATGCCGTCAATCCATCATCACTGGTTAATATGGGAAGCACGACGTCCAATGTCGGCACGGGGCAGGTCAACCGCAGTGAATCGGTGGATTTGACACTTGCGGCTGTTGTCACTCAAGTCCTGCCTAATGGGAATATGGTCATTCAGGGGCGTCAGGAAGTCCGCGTGAATTTTGAGGTACGGGAATTGACCGTTATGGGGGTCATCCGGCCAGAGGATATCAGTTCCACCAACACGATCCAGCATACCCAAATTGCAGAAGCCAGAATTTCATATGGGGGCCGGGGTCAGCTAACCGATGTCCAGCAAGCCCGCTACGGGTCACAATTGTTTGATATATTGTTCCCCTTCTAAAATCAGAATATATTATTTTAAGGTTTGTGTTCGGCAGATGAGCTACACCATCTTCCGTTTCCCGCACAAAGCAAAAGGACCGCGCCAGAAGAGTGCGGTCCTTTTTAATTTTACACGTTCAAAGCTTCCCTTATGAATCTCATCTATGAATCTCTGTGAACTTTCTCAAATTTTTCATGCTCTTCCTGGGCTTCCAAACTCATCATCGCGATGGGACGAGCTTCAAGCCGCTCTAACTTTATGGGCTCTCCGGTAACTTCGCAATAGCCGTATTCGCCTTTACTTAACCGCCCAATCGCTGCATCTATTTTCGTGATTAACTTACGTTGACGATCACGGGTTCTCAGCTCAATTGACCAGTCTGTTTCTGATGAGGCACGGTCGGCAATATCAGGTTCTTTCTGACTATCTTCCTGAAGGTGGGCCAATGTTTCCTTTGATTCCCGCAGAATTTCCTCTTTCCATGCCATAAGTTTAGTGTG
>NVVM01000017.1 GCA_002402225.1 Alphaproteobacteria bacterium | reverse complement strand
AAGCAGACATTCACCCCCATATCTGCGGGCGAACAATTGCAAAGCTGGCAGGATATTGCAACTGTCTGGGCCGATGTTAAGGCGGTGTCCAATGACGCAGAAATCACGGCGCGGCAAAATCAATTCGTGGGAAAATATAAAATTCAGGTGCGCTATCAGGAAATATTACTGGGTACCCGAAGAATTTTGTGGCAGGGACATGCCTATCGTGTGGTCAGTTTTCTCAATCCTGACAATCGCAAGCGTATCCTTGAATTTGACGTTGTGGAGGATCAGCCCTGATGCCCTCACTGCAACTGACAAATAAGGCGGCGGTTTATGAAGAAGAGCTGGCGCGCATGATTGGGCAAATAGCGGATCAAATCGTGAGCAGCGCGCGAAAGAGAGTATATGGCAATTTGAAGCGCCGTAAAAACAATAGCCCCTTGGCAAATTCCATCAATAGTGTGGTGACGCCGGAGGGGGACATTCGGGTTTTTACGGACAAGCCCTATGCCAGATTTGTGGAGTTCGGCACCATAAATCAGCCCGCGAGGCCTTTTCTTACCCCGGCGGTGGAAGAGGTGAAGGTGACTTTCTCAGGTTTTATTAGATAGGTTATCCAAGATATATTTGAACCCCGCATTTTTTGAAAGAAATCAGCTATGACGTTACTTGCAACGCAAAGCCTGTGGCAGGCGATCTATAACAAATTAGATAATGACAGTATTTTGATGGCGGAAATTTCCGGCATTTTTGACCCGGCCCCGGAAGGCCAGAATCTGCCCTATATAACCATTGGGGAAGGCAGCTCATATGACTGGTCAGCCAAGGATTTTTCGGGTCAGGAGCATATCATAGATGTTCATATCTGGTCTGGCCAAAAAGGCGGGGGCCAGATACGCGCCCTGGCCGATAAGGTCGCAGATTTGCTTGCGGGTCAGGATTTAACTCTGATTGGTCATCAGCTTATTGAGCTGAAATTCATCTTTTTTNGAAAATTTTTTTGATGAAAATGGTGACATACGCCACGGCATATTACGCTTTCGTGCAAACAGCATACAAAATTCATAAATGATTTAACCCCATAATTTAACAACCAAACAATAGGAGACTTAAGCATATGGCAGCAGAAAAAGGACGGGCCTTTTTATTGAGAATTGGCGACGGGGGCGGCCCCGAAATATTCACGGTGGTGGGGGGCATGCGCTCTACATCCATCAGAATAAATAACGAAATAGTTGATGTGACCAATAAAACTTCCGGCGGCTGGCGAGAAATTTTATCCGGCGCGGGTATTCGTCAAATTTCCATTGGCGGCAGCGGTATTTTCACCGATAGTGCAAGTGAGGCCAATTTGCAGGCCAAAGCTCTGGCAAGCAGTGTCGACAATTATGAGGTTGTCTTTGAAAGCGGCGATAAATTTTCCGGCGCCTTTCAGGTGACGTCACTGGAATTTTCCGGAGATTACAACGGCGAGAGAACCTATAGTATCGCGCTGGAAAGTTCTGGCATGGTGAGTTTTGTCAATGTTTGATCAGGCTGTTGATAAATCTTTTAGAAATAGTGTGATTATCACGCTGTCCGGCGCGGAATATCGCCTGAAGCCCACATTTCAGGCGATCATGGATATTGAAGACAGGCTGGGCGGTATCATTGGCCTTGCGGTAAAGGCGGCGGACGGTGATTTTGGCTTTAAAGAAATGACCGTTATTATCTGGGCAACCATGGAAGAACAGATGAACTTTGAAGATGTGGGCAGCTTGCTGCTGAATGAGGGCGTCTCCAGGGTATCGCCGGTGGTTCGGGATCTGCTGACCCTGTGTCTTGTGGGGCTCAATGCTGGTGATGATGGATAAGATCAACTGGTCGCGATATGGGGAAATAGCTTACGTTAATTTTGGCTGGTCGCCGGATCAATTCTGGCGGGCGACACCGACCGATTTCTGGTGCGCCTATAAAGGCTGGCAAAAAATACGCTGTGGCTCATCAGATAATATGCCGCCTTTAAAAAGATCTGAATTAAATGACCTTGTAACGCGGCTTGCCAAATTGTAAACTGGTCGCATGAGACAGAAAAATACAAAACAACGAAAACCTCTGCGTGAGCGGGTGGCCGATCGAAAAGCTGGCATCAAGGAAGCGGGCGATCCCAAGCGCGAGACGATTATCCGGCGGGTAAAAATATGCGCCAATCTGTTTCAGGCCATCGGTCTTATTATGTTGCTCATCATGCTCGGGCAATATATTAGCAGCGGTTACGGTCATATGAACTGGATCAACGTCATGGTCTATTCCGGCATGTTCCTGATCGGGCGGGCCGTGACATCATTCCTGAATTTAAGTAAAATTATACGGTAGGTTTCTTTGCCGTTAGCACAAAGTTATACCCGCTTTATTTTTGCCTTTAATTTTCAGTACTACGATTTTATAACACATTATTTCTTAGGTGACGGCTGTCCTGTTATTCTTGCTCTTTCGGGGGCCGTATGGGATAGGAGGGAAAACGGTTTTCTTTGACAGCTTCTTCAGTATAGTTGATTTGAAATTTGTCTAGTTTCTTTCGGAAATTCCGCAGGGCTTCTTCTGTAATATCAGGATCATTCTGCTGATATAACCGTAACATCCAGAAATAAATATCCTGCTGCTGGGCCATATAAGTTGGGGTATGTTGATGAAAACGAAGAAGCTCTTTGTCGGCGCGGGTATCTCCGGACTTAGCCGCACTTCGTAATAGATTATATGACCTCATCTTGACATAAAAATTATTATAGGGTCGGCTGAAGTCAATGGAAACTATGGGGAATTTCTTTCTTTTCTCATGAAATTCTTCATTTCGCATGAGCATGGCGCGGGGATAATGCGCCGGGCCATAGTCATAAAAATGAGAGGCAATATAAATCCACTCATAAGCCATTACTGGATTCTGTTCATATCCACCCGTCCCATTAAGGAGGTGCAAACCAATCTCAAGATAGGTCTTTGCACCTTGTTTGTGAATTTCCTTTAACCAGTTGATCTGTTGGATAAGCGGCTCTGGCATATCCCACGGCCCCGTCCCATGAAAGGTGACATTTTCGAGAATATCTACATCGGACATGTTCCATGCATTGGTGGGGCCAAGATCAGAATCAGAAGGACGATGTTTTATTTTAGCATACCACGGGGCCAATATAACGGCGGCTTCTTTTGATAATTCACGCGCCTTCTTTTTGTCCTGCGAAACCCCCTGACCCCGCCAGTAAAGACTTGCCAGACGAAATTTAATATGGGCGGTATAACCGTAATATTCTTCAAATAATATCTTAGGTTGGGCATTGGTTTTTGGGCTGTCATCATAAATATAATGTAAAGAAGTGTCATAAAGCGCAAAGGCCTTGGAGAAGTCCTGCTTTGCGCATGTGCCGCGCATATAAAGATCCGCTTGCAGAAGACTTTCCGGGGTCATTAAAGGCGTTTTAAAATCGAGAAGTTTCAGGTAATCAAGGCAACGGCCCTCTTTGAAATCCGTGCTGAGCGACATATGGTATAGCCGGGTTTTCCGTTCTCTTTCTCTGAAAACTTGCCTGATTCTTTCGTCTAAACGGTTGTTTGAAGCTATGCTTTGCGCAACCTTTTTTGTAGTTTCAGCAAATTCCTGGTTCATGCGTTTAGATTCATTTTCCCAGTAATATTCTCGTATCACTATAACGACAAATATGGAAACGAAGATCAGGATAATCCCGGTGCCGAGGGTTATGAATTTTTGTATTATATTTCGAAACTGCATAACCTTAATCCCCTAATCTTACAATTAATATTTTTATTTAACAACATATTGGWGACTTACTGTGCGTCAACCAAATATTCATACCAAGTCCTCTGTCGAAAATTATTTACGTTACGGTAGGGGGYAGAGCTATWTCGTCATTAATGATAAGTCTGAGCAAAAAGGAACGGTGGAGAAACTATCAACGGAGTGTAGCAAGATACGGGTAGAATTTAATAATGTCAAACTCACTCATGATGAAGTCACGGAAGAAGTTCTCAAACTTCAAAATGAATTGAACCAGATAAATCTCACAATTGAAAATATGCTTAGGCAAATCAAGGATCCCAGAACCGGCAAATTATTACATATGGCAGCAGATATAATACCATTATTGAGAGCTGCAAGGTCCTTTCGAAGTACAAGGAATATTATCGCCGCAGTAGGAGATATAATAGGAGATTTATTAGATATTTCTGGTTTATACTCACCTTTAAGAAGGGCAAGAAATTTATTGGCGAACACGCATAATGAGTTCATTCTCTTGAATAAAGAAATGGATAAACTGGAAAGGCAGAAAGAGCGGCTACTCCAAAGATATAATAATATGAACTGCCCTGTTAAATAACCGATGTTACAGATAAGAAATTTCGTCAAGAGATAATCGACATAACTTGGATCGATCCGCCCTCGGCGGGTTTTTTTATGGAAAAAATTATGACAGAAACAGTTATAGACAGCCTGGTTGTGAAGATCAGGGCTGAGAGTGCGGACTTGCGCGGGCAATTGGCTGAGATAGAAAAAGACTTTGGCGGGCTTGAGGATGTGGCGGCGCGAACGGCGGATGGCATGACGCGGGTTTTTGAAAATTTCGCCCGCACCGGAGAGCTTAATTTTTCAAGCCTGAAGCAGGTGGCTTTATCTGCGTTAAATGATATTGCGAGTAGCGCCATTCAGTCCGGCTTGAATAGTATTTTTGGTCAGGGCGGCATTGGCGGGGCAATCGGCAATATAGCTGGGGCATTGTTTGGCCGCGCCGGCGGCGGCACTGTCGGCGCGCGCCAGCCCTATCTGGTGGGCGAAAGGGGGCCGGAGTTATTCGTGCCGGAAAACCCGGGCCGCATTATCCCAAATCAGGGTGTGAAGAGCGAGAGGACTTCAGACAAAATGACCAATATTACCATAAATATTACTAATCAGGGCGGGGCCAATGATATGTCACGGCGCAGCGCAGGCCAGATCGCCGTGGCTGTGCGCCGGGCCATGGGCCGCGCCGAAAGGGATTTATAATGTATTGGCTGGCAACGCAGGAAGATCAGGCGCAAATCAGTCATATCCGTAGATTTTCGCCCCGCTACTGGACGGTTAATTTTCCCCGTCCCATGRTGGCCTCTATGGTGACGACGGGCTATGACAGCTTGCTCGTTGATCTTGTATTTTACCGCTATGAGGATTTATGTGGCCTGATATGGGATACGGTGGACACTATTGATCATCCCTTTCATCAGTATGCCACCAACAGGGATTATTCTCATACCGTGCTGAGTTTCCGCTGGCAATCCGTTAATGTCAAGGCGCTGGATATTTTACATAGCCCCACATTGACCATAGAGGGCAGGGATCAGAATGGCCTTGCGCGCACATGGTATGTCCGCCTGTGGAATTATGCCGTGGGCAGCAATGACGATGCCATTATCACGTTGAATTTTGATGATCTTGCCGGCGGCTATCTGCACCCGCAAGAAGCAGATCCTGTCTATCCCAAAGACATTGACCGGATGTTTATCAGTATGGTGCCAACGGATTTTGACGGCACAACCACAGGCCCCTTGCCCGCCGCCGTTGACGCGCAGGTCRCCATTTCCGAGATCACCGTCAGTGGCCCCACATCGACTTTGAAGGTTGGGGACGGTTATGTTCAGAGCCATAACCTGCGCATTGCCAATGGCTATGATGATGTCACATCGCTTGCCCCGGAACGGGTGATCTGGAATATGATACGTCTGGGCTATAGCGGCTGGATTAACCATTATGTGGGGATGAGCCATTATTATAGTTTGAGCTGGGACGGGGCAGAAGGCCGGTTCATCATTGATACCACCAAGGAAAAATTAAACAAGGCCGCCATAAGCTGGCATAAAAACTTTCTGGAACTGGCCAATTATTTTGGCTTTAAAGTTATATTCTCGCTGTCCTRTGAGGTTTTTGCAGAAAATATCCCTGAAATCTGGCAGCAAAAAGCCCATGATGGCGCGCCCGCCCGAACCGGCTGGGTGCCGCCTTCCGGTTTGGTCGCGCCAACCAATCAGGACGCTCTTGATTATTTGCGGGATGTTTTTTTGGCATTCGGACAGATCATAGATCTTGTTGGTGCGGATCATTATTATCAGGTCGGCGAGCCCTGGTGGTGGATTGCAGAGGACGGGGAAGGCGTGCCGCATATTTATGATGATGTGACCACRGCRCTTTATACGRCAGAAACCACCAATGCTGTGCCGGTCAGACATCTTTTGGCCACYGAAATTGCCACGCCGGATCAACAGGATTATTTAAACWNGGCTSWRSRRWWRMTTRSSRMWRTMAAMCATTTGGTTAAAAGATCAGGTGAAAGCGCAACATCCCTTAGCCAACGTGGGGCTTTTGTTCTTCACGCCGCAAGTGTTGCATGATGAAGCCCCCATCGCGGGTGTGGTTAATTTTCCGTCCTCTTATTGGCAATCGCCTGCTTTTGATTTCCTTCAGGTGGAAGATTATGACTTTGTCCTGAATGGCGAATGGGGAAAACGCAAAGCCGCCATTGATATTATCGATCAAACATTAGCCTACCCTCGGGAAGCAACCCATTATTTTGGCGGTTTTAACCTATTACCAGAAACGTTGGAGAATTGGCGCAATATCATCAGGGCCGTGGACCTCGGGTTTCAGGATAATTATGCGGAAATCTTTGTCTGGGCCTATCCGCAAATTGTCMGTGACGGGGTAATTTACACCAATAATCAGGAAAATATTATGATAGGGTTTCACGAAGTAAGGCTGCCGGAAGACATCAGCTACGGTGCGAGCGGCGGGCCGCAATTTATGACAAATGTGATTGAGATGGCATCAGGCCATGAACAGCGCAACCAGGAATGGGCAGAGGCTCGAAATGTTTATGATGTGGGCCTGGGCCTAAGGTCGGAAAATGATTTAGGTGAATTAATCGGTTTTTTTCGGGCGCGGGCCGGGCGGGCCTATGGTTTTCGCTATAAGGACTGGCTTGATTTTAAAAGTTGCGCCCCGATGGAGGTCATTACAGCAACGGATCAATCCATCGGGGCCGCAGATGGGGTCACGACCACATTCCAATTGAAAAAAACATATGATAGCGGGGGAAATCTGCACAGGCGAAATATTTCCAAACCAGTAGTGGGAACGGTGCTTATTGCCGTTGATGGCGCGCCCCAAGCCACAGGTTGGCAGGTGGATGCAACAAACGGCCTTGTGATTTTTGAGGTAGCCCCCTTGAACGGGGCCGTGATTACGGCGGGATATGAATTTGATGTGCCCGTGCGTTTTTCAGATGATTTCCTACCGATAATATTAGAAAGCTATCAGGCCGGACAAATTCCGTCAATTTCTTTAATTGAGGTAAGGGTCTAAATGAAACAAATTTCTCCGCAATTGAAAAACCATATTTCAGGCGAACTTACGACAATGGTGACYTGCTGGATATTAACGCGGCGGGACGGCGTKCGGCTGGCGTTTACCACCCATGACAGRGAAATCTATTTTGATAATCTTGCCTTCTCACCGGTTAATAGCTTTTTGCCCTCTATGGTGAGCAGTACCAAYAGTTTAAATGTGGATAATCTGGAAGTGCAAGCGATATTATCTTCGGACGGCCTGACAGAAAAAGATATTCGCGCCGGATTGTTGGATCATGCCCGCATTTCAATTTTTCAGGTTAACTGGCAGGATTTGAGCATGGGGAAAATTTCTATCCGTCATGGCTGGCTCGGGGAATTCACATTGAAGGATCAAAACTTTACCGTTGAGATCAGAGGGCTGGCGCAAAAATTACAACAGGTGATAGGCCATCTATATTCGCCCGAATGCCGCGCGGATCTGGGGACTGATAATTGTCATGTGAATATGGGAAAATACGCGGCCCTCGGCAGCGTAACAGAAGTTCTGGGCCGAGACAGCTTTACGGATGTGAATAAGCAAGAGGCGAGCGGATGGTATGATTATGGCTATGTCCGCTGGCTTCGGGGCGGTAATGCCGGCATTATGTCAGAAGTAAAGACTTTTACGGGGGGGCAATTTATTTTATATGACCAGCCGCCCGAACCCATAATGGTTGGCGACCAATTTCTTGCCGCTGCGGGCTGTGATAAACGGTCGGCAACCTGTAAAAATAAATTTCAGAATTTTGAAAACTTTAAAGGCGAGATAGCCATCCCTGGGACAGACGCCCTCTATAACTATCCCGGCCTTAAATGAGGGGATTATTTTTTAGCGGCTGGCTTCTTTGTCGTTTTCTTTACCGCCGATTTTTTTGGTGCCGATTTCTTCGCCACAGTTTTTTTCGGACCCGCTTTCTTTAAGGCTGTTTTTTCTTTTTCTTGTGGTGCGGGTTCTTCTTTCCATTGGTCAGGATATAGGCGCATATGAACCTGATTCACCCGGTTGTTCACATCCGCCAGTGCCTTTAACAGGGCCTCAAGATTAAAGCTCGTGCCAAGATAGGTATATATTTTCGTGGTTGTATCAAAGGCCCGGAAAATATTTTTTGTTTCAACGTCTTTATGCTGGCTCTTGGATATATCGCCAATGAAGTCATAGAGGATATATTGATCTTTGGACTGGTTGATCCATTGATCATTGGCCTCATCAGCATGGTCAACGAGTGACAGAATATTCTCATTATTCAAAGGATATTTTTCTGGAAGATCAAGGGTTTTCCGTAGGGATGCTGCGCGCACTTTGCCCTTTTTACGCGGTGTCCAGAGGGTGCGGGAAATATTATTTGTCCCAAGCATGATATTTTGCAAGCCAAAGAAAACCCCGACAGAGGCCTGCTTTTCCATTGATTGGTTTAAAATATCCACACTTGCCTCAATAAAGCGGCATTGATTCCTTAATTCGTGAATATGCAATCCGATAACATTCATGTCCATAGCAGACAATTCCTCTATTTTATTTTCTGTTGAATACTGATAGCAAAGTTTTTTTGAAATGACCATATGCGATCTGCATCAAAAAAAGATAATTTCAATAGCGCGAAGCTGCGTTGGGTCATCTTTTCGTCATCAGGGACGCGATCCGGCCAATGGTCTGGATTGCATAGGCTTGATCATCTATGTGGCAAAAGCCATTGGGCTTACGGGCCTTGATCATAAAGACTATAAAAGGATACCTGAAAAATCCGCGATTTCCCGGCATGCGATAACCGCGAATTTTGGGCGTTGCTCAAAAAATGAATTAAAGCCGGGAAATGTTTTAATCCTGAAGTTTGGTAAATATTTGGAACATGCCGCCATCATATCGGATCGAGGCATAATTCATGCTTGTGAGAAATACGGCAAGGTGGTTGAGCATGGATTGGACGATGTTTGGCGGTCTAGAATAATCTCGGTTCATGCCTTCCCCCAAACATTTATCCCCTAAACTTAATTTCACAAGACCTTTCACTAAAAATATAGGAATGAAATAATGGCAACTGTTGTACTTACTGTCGTTGGGACAGCCATTGGCGGGCCCATTGGCGGCCTTGTCGGTGGCCTGATCGGTCAACGTGTCGATCAAGCCATTTTTGGGGGCACAAGTTCCCGAACAATTGAGGGCGGGCGGATGAAAGACCTTACCGTTCAAACGTCTTCTTATGGGGAGCCTATTGCCCGCGTTTATGGCACCCTGCGACTTCCGGGCAACGTGATCTGGTCTTCGGGTTTGAAAGAGGTTCGAAATGAGAAAACAGAAAGTAGCGGCGGCAAAGGCCGTAGGCAAAATGTTACGACGGTTGAATATAGTTATCGTGCGTCATTCGCCGTGGCTCTTTCCGGGCGCGCGATTTCGGATGTGGGCCGCGTCTGGGCAGATGGCAAGCTGTTGCGGGATGCCGCGGGTAAAATAGCCGTCGGCGGGGAAATGAGAGTTTATCGGGGGGAAGGCTTTCAGAAATCAGACCCAATGATTGAAGCTCTTGAAGGTCAAAATAATGTTAATGGGTTTACGARCCTGTCTTATGTGGTGTTTGAGGATTTAGCGTTAGGTGAATATGCCAACCGTATTCCTAATCTGACCTTTGAAGTCATTGGGGATACTGGGGGGGATACTGGTGGGGAAATTCTACTTTCCACTATTGTTTCTGATATCTGCCAACTTTCAGATGTAGCTGTCTTTGATGTTGGTGACCTGAACCAGATGGTTGGCGGCTATTTGGTTGCGGGACCTATGAAATCCAGAGCGGTTATAGAAGAGCTTGCGCGGGTTTATCAATTTGATGTGGTAGAGCAGGAAAATGGTCTGCTGTTCCGAAAGCTGGGACGATTGTCGGATGCGGTGGTGCTGCCGGATGATTTAGTCCAATCCTCCCAAGGCGCGCGCCCCTCGGACAAGGTAACCATAACGCGCCAGCAGGATATGGAACTGCCCCGGGAAATCGGCTTGTCGTATATTGATCCCAGCCGGGATTATCAAACCGGACATCAAAGGGCCAGAAGATTAAATGTGGCAAGTGACATTGTCCGTCAAAGCGGGCTGCCATTGGTTTTATCATCAAGTCAAGCAAAAACCGCTTCCGAAATACAGCTTGATCTTGCCTGGTATGGACGGGAAACAATAAATTTTGCCTTGCCCCATAAATATGATGACCTTTTGCCCGGGGATATTGTGACGATGGCCTCTGGGCCGGAAACGCAGGATTATTTGCTACAGGAGACAGAAATCGGCCCGGAGGGGGTGCAATGTCAGGCGGTGAAGTTTTCTAACCTTCGTCTGGAAAGATCGGCGCAAGCGGATAGTGGCCCCGTGCCAGCGCAACAAGTGGAGGAACTGGCAGAAAGTCTGTTTTTCCACCTTGATATGCCRGCCATAACGGGCGAGAATGTTACGTCGCCTGTTTTTTTCTGGGCTGCCGCCGCAGGAGCAGGCAAATGGCCTGGTGCTGGCCTGTTTATATCAAGGGATAATGATCAAACATATTCGCAGCTGGATTATACAAATGCAGATGCCATTAGCGGTATAGTTGAAAATATACTGCCTGATGGGCCGGCCGCCTATTGGGACTATGGCAATGAACTATTGGTTCGGTTGGATAATCCGGATCATGGGCTGTCTAGCGCGGTATTGGAGGCTGTTTTGGACGGGGCCAATATCGCTTGGGTTGGCGGAGAGATTATTCAGTTTCAACAGGCGACTTTTGAGTTGGGCGGTTTCTATCGATTGACTGGACTGCTTAGGGGACGGCGCGGAACTGAAAGATATATAAGTCAGCATAGCATTTCAGAAACTTTTATTTTGCTGAACCGCGCAACGGTAAATACCGCTGTAATGTATCATTCTGATATTGGACTTATTCACCATTTCAAAGTCGTGACAGCAGGGGCAGATGTTGAAGATGCGCCTTCGGTAAGCCGCGCTTATGGTGCTGCCGTTTTGAAGCCTTTTTCGCCTACGCATGGAAAAGGACTGAGGGACGGCGCAGGGACACTTGCGTTGACCTGGATCAGGCGCAGCCGAGTGGGCGGGGATTGGATGGATAATGCCGATGTCCCGCTTGGTGAWAATTTTGAAAGATATGATGTTGAAATTTTAAATGGCGGGGCGGTGGTTCGAACTTTGACCAGTGATGTTTCCGAAGTGATTTATTCGGCATCATCCCAGATTGAGGATTTTGGCACCGCGCAGGCARTTCTGGATGTTCGAATCTTCCAAATCAGTGACAATATTGGCCGTGGCTGGCCGTTGATTCTATCCGTGTAAATATATAACTTTTTAAGAAGGAACCCTAAAATGGTTAATCAAACACCGCRGCTCATGACGCCTTATATTATCTCTACGCAGTCCCAGAAAGAGGTCACACATAATATGGCATTGAATATACTCGATGCTTTGGTGCAAACAGCGGTGGAGACGGCCAGTTTAGCCAGCCCGCCGGTGTCCCCTCCCGAGGGTGGTTTATGGCTTGTGGCGAGTGTGGCCACAGGTGATTGGCTGGGCCATGACGGGAAGATTGCCCAATATATCGGCGGTGCGTGGCAATTTCACGCCCCTTTTGAAGGCTTTCAACTTTGGCTGAAAGATGATGAAGTGACGGCCCAATTTCGGTCTGGTTTGTGGCAAACAGGGGTCGTGACAGCGCAAAAGCTTGAGGTTTCAGGTCAACAGATCGTCGGCCCGCAGCAGCCCGCCATTAGCGATGCAGCGGCGGGCACCGTTATAGACGTGGAAGCGCGCGCCGCCCTGAATAGCCTGCTCGCCGCTTGCCGGGCCCATGGGTTAATCGCGCCCTGATCAACCGGGATGCTCTAACTGAAAAGGTCGCCCATTTTCAAAGCGAGGCCCATATCACCGTCAATTTTCAGCTTGCCCATCRTAAAGGCCATCTGAGGGTTCAGGGAGCCATCCATAAGCCCTTCAAAATTTTCTTCACTGATGATCAGGGTGACATCGGCCTCATCATCGTCGTTGGTGACGGTTGGCGGCGACGTTGTTGCATCGATAAAGACAGTTCCGTCACCCTTCAGGTCAATTTTAATTTTCTTTCCATTGGCGTCCATTGATTGTGCTTTGTCACGAATGGTTGCTGTGATGTCTTCCAGACTCATGCGTATTTCCTTTTAGGTAGGTAGGTTTAAATTTAGGTTACCAGTTATTTCTGAGTTGCCGGAGGGCCTTGAAGATTTCTCGCGGTTCCGGCTTATCAGAAATTTCGGCATTTTCATTTTGTAATTTTTGAATGATGTCAGGGTTGTTCAACCTGAAAAAACTATTGATACGGCGTTCATCTGCCATGGTGGTAATATAGGCATCATGGGGGTTTTGGCCGCGTAGTTTCTCCAGCATCTTTCTGGCTTCCTCATTGGCAGGTTCCCGGTTCAAGGTGAACTCCAGATTATTCACAATATAATCATGCCCCGGATAAATCCGTACATTGTCAGGCAATAAATCCAATTGTTTGGAAAAAGTATCATATAAATCATCGGGATCGCCGCCATTATGGCAATTTCCAGCCCCCGCATTGAATAAGGTGTCGCCGCAAAAAAGTGCCGGCTGGTCTGATTCAGAAAGCAGGCACAGGTGGCTGTTGGTATGTCCGGGGGTATCCAAAGCCTTTAGCATTACTGAGGTGCCAATGGCCACCATATCTGCGGCGCGCAATCCCACATCAACATTGCCGATTTTTTCCATCGCGCCATGATGGGCATATATTTTTGCGCCTGTTTTTTCCTTCATTTCCTCATTGCCGTCGATATGATCCCAATGTTCATGGGTGTTGAGGATTTTGGTAATATTTAAATTTTGGCCTGCGGCAGCTTCAAGGCATTTGTTCACGTCAAGCGGATCAATCACCATGGCATCGCGGGTTTGTGGGCAGGCGATCAGATAGTGAAAGTTTCTAAGGGGATTGTCGGCATAAATCTGTAATATGATCATATCTGTGTCCTTTATACCGATAGCCAGATCTTCAATCTGCTTTTTAGTTGAATCTGGGGATTATTTTCCATATTTAACAGATGGGCCCGCCGCGCGGATTTTTTCACGGACGGTAATCGGATTGTGGTTGTCATCAACTGGGACGGTGACACAATCAACAACTATATTTTTTTCCATATCCTGCTTTGCACGTTCGAATGCGGCGGCCAGTTGATCCTCTGAATAGACAGAGGCAAGAGAGCTATCATTTTCCCAACGGGCCTCTCCGTTATTCTGGCCCTCATTTTGCGTGAAATAAACATTCAAACCGCTGCGCAGGTTATTCGCGGAAATGATATTCAGAGAATTGCTCATGTCTTGTCCTGAAAGTTATGGTTACTTTTTATATATGGATAATTATATGGGGTGAAGGAGGTATAAAGCAAGTATCAGATTTCATTTTGAGGATTTATCATTGTCTGATGATGCTCTAGCAAAGTCGTTCAGCAGGCAGATACAGGGTTACGGTTGTCCCTTTGCCGACTGAACTGATGATGGATACTGTGCCGCCGTGTTTTTCGATGATTTGTTTGACATAAGAAAGGCCAAATCCAATACCAACTGTTGGGCTGGCGTATATATCGGACAGATGCGTGTCATGACAAAAAGCTTTGGCCAATTGTTGTGAAGGCATGCCCTGCCCATTATCCTGACAATGAATAAGGCCTGCGCCATTTTTATCTTTTGTCGCCGTGAGGATAATTTCGCCGCATGGCGGAGTAAACTTCACCGCATTGGTCAGAAGACTATGAATAACTTGTTGGAGACGGGATTTGTCGCCGAAAATATCTGGAAAATCCGGTTCAATGTTCGTCGATAGATGTATTTTACCTTTATCAGCAGGCGGGGATATTTTTTTTAGGCATTCCGCAATCATGCCGCCCAGTGAGAATCTTTCTTCCTGTAATCTGAATTCAGTCGTCTCCAGCTCTTTTAACTCAAGAAGATTGTCAATAAGTTGTAGCAGATCTTTTCCGGCCCCATGAATATCTTGAGCATAGCTCTTGTAGGATTCTTGACCAATGGGCCCCATCATCTCCATCMTAATGACCTCGGAATATCCCAAAATACCATTGAGTGGGGTTTTGAAATTATGGTGCATGGCAGCGAGTAGTTTTCGCTTGGTTTCTTTCGCAGCATTATTTCGAACGTTATTTTCGCTCTTGTTTTCTCGAAGGACACATATGAATTTGGATCCGTCATCATGGCTGTTAAAGGGCCGGATGGTCATATCAATATCGAGAGTTTGGCCATTTTTATTCTTCCACGGGCAAGAAAATATGGCGGTCTGGCGGTTTTCTATTGTTCTTTCAATGATATGTCGATTGGCCTCAAATTTTGTGCCGATCAGGAATTTATATAAACTTTGGCCCTGCATTTCATCAAAACTATAACCCGTTATCAGTTCAAAATGATGATTTATGTCCACAATTTCCGGAGGAAGGTCTTTGTTTGTATTAGAAATAATTATTATAGCCGTACTGACCTCGTGGAAGACCGAGTCAAATAACCCAAAATCTTTTTCAAATTCCGCAGCTGTCCCCATAGTAGTCCCCTTAATTGACCCCGTAGTCGTCCTTGGCTCTATAATCGTTAGTGCCTCWGGATCAGAGATTTCCTGACTAGAAACCGCTGTATCAGATATTTTTAACCGTTTTGAGATACGGTGGCTTAATAACGAAACATTCATATGACGAACACGCTATACCCTTACTAATTCCGCCAATAATGAAATATACTTGGGCGGATTTTTCCCATGAATTCAAATCCCTAGACGAATCATCCTCTAAATGATTCGTCAAATCAACTAAAAAATTAACCTTTTGTTAACTATTTTGAATTGAAGGAAGTTCCGCCCATCAATAGGGCAGGAGGAAACAATGCTATTCCTGCGATTGAGACTACGCGGGATAGCAGTATGGATTATAGGTAATAACTCTATTATTCCAACGCTTTATGGGCAACCATTTTCGAAGTCTATCGTCGCGTAGCGTGGTTTTTGCACGGCCACATGATAGATATCATGGGCCGCAAAAATGGTGTTATGCAACAGCCCACTAAGATTCATAACCATAGGCTCATATCGATAAACGACTTCTGAAATGACGACGGTCTCAGTATCTGCTATGGTAAAGTCTCCAGGAATGCGGCTTAGGTCGGCTTCTTCACCCTCTGCCCCTATCTTACTAGCGTGGGAGATATTAGTGGTGCCTTTGCACTGCAGGTCTATGGTATTTCCGCCAGCGGTACCAGTGATGTAGGACACAAATATTTGCCCATCTGCGCTTAATTGTAGCGGTTGCATAATATTTTCGACAGCGTCAAATATATTTTGAACGGCGGCACTGTCAAGCTGTTTATTTTGAGAAACCAGATTGCCGACGGTCATAACTGTCGTATTGGTTTTCCTATGGGCCATCAAAAGCCTGAAAGTTTCGAAACCGCCCAATAATAAAATCAGAACGATCGGAAATATATAGGCAAATTCGATCAGAATAGTCCCTTTGGTTGATTTCGTAAGGTTCCTGATGAAGGACGGTATAATTATTTTTCTAAGATTAATCAGCATGATATTTCCCCTTAAGTTTTCACAGCGGCTACGCAGCTGGGATCAGGGGTACCATAGGGCTCATTTTGAATGACGGTACTCGCGGTAAGCTTGATTTTACCGTCTTCATCTCCCACCATTCTTGAGAAAAATCCTGTCATAAGATTGGCGTCATAAATGGCCTCATACAAAACGATCTGTCCGGGTCCGCCAACGCCGTCGGTGCCGACTTCTGAATCCCACTGATCATTGCAGTTCATATCAGTGTAGCTATCGACACCTGCGCTATAGACATTGTCGCCGTTGACATCTGTATAAGGCTCGGGAATCCCCACATCCGCAAAATCTTCATAAACTCTTTGATTGATCACGAGATTGGTAAGATCGATCATGCCAAAGGTTCTGTCTGCGAGAAGATCATTGATATATTCTTCGCGCGTTTTACCATCTACGGCATAACCTGTCATGCCGGCGCGGGAGGCTTCCGAAATTGCGCCCTCCAGCATGGTGACACTAAGCATGGTGACGCCGACTTCTAACGTGCCAATGGTTGCCAATGAAATCACCGGCAGAACAAAGGCCATCTCGACAAGAGTAGAGCCAGTTTGGTTGCGCCTTAGTCGCTTAAAAAATTTCTTTAAGGGTGTTTTTCTGATATTTTTTTTCATCTTAAGAGCTCCTGAATAATAAGGTTATTAAGTAACTCTCCTTGCGGCCATTTTTTTTCATGTTGCACCATTTTCAAACAAGGGTGCTGGAAATTTGACAGGCTGCGGGACCTATCAATACAACAAATAATGTTGGTAGAATAAACAGGATAAGCGGAATGGTCATTGTCGCCGGAAGTTTAGCCGCCTTTTCTTCTGCCTTCATCATGCGGTCATTCCTGAATTCAGCGGATAAAACCCTTAATGACTGGGCGAGGGGCGTACCGTATTTTTCTGATTGTATCAGAGTGGCGGTTACGGACCTTACTGCGGGCAAGGTTACGCGTTCTGCCAGGTTCGCCAAAGCTTGTCTGCGTTCCGGCAGGAAACCCAGTTCAATGGCGGTCAAGCTAAGCTCATCTGCCAAGTCTGGCCCTGTTTGGGCCATTTCTTTTACGACCCTATGTAAGGCTGAATCAAGTGTCAGGCCAGCTTCCGCACAAATAACCAGCAAGTCCAATACATCGGGCAAGGACTTTTGCATTTCCAGATTGCGTTTGATCGTAATGTTTTTCAAGATTGTTTCCGGCAAAATAGACGCCACCAGAACCGAGCCGCCAGCGGCAAGCGTTTTCATCATTGGTTCGAGGTCAAACACGCCGACACCATAAATAAGGACAACAGCAAGGATGCCAATGAGAATGGGCAGTATTAATTTAAAGAACATAAAGAATACCAGCGCGTCTTTTGAACGATAACCGGCCTGTAAGAGCTTCAGGCGGAATTTTTCGGCCTGTTCATTCTTCAAGAGGTTAAATCCATTCACGATGACTTGCATTGGACCAAGATGCGATGCTCTTTTCACAGGTGATTTGCGTTTGACAGGCGCGGTATATCCCCGTTTCAGGTCTTGCCGGCGATCTTGTAGATGTTTAATCCGGCCATGCATCGGGTCTTTGATAAGGCCGCTGCTCCAAATGGCTAAAACCACCAAAAAAGCGGACATCGCGGCCAATACGGTTATGACATCTTCTACTGAAATTCCGTCAGGTAAGTAAGCTTCCATGTTCTATGCCTCGAAATTTATCATTTGAGCCAGAATAAAGACACCGATACCCAYCCATACAGCGGCACCCGCGAGGGCCATCTGTCCCATAGGGTCGGTAAACATGACTGACATATATTCATAATTCATCACAGAAAGCAGGCCGCACATAAGAAACGGCAGGGAACCAATGATATAGGCACTGGCTTTACCCTCCGAGATCATGGCTTTTATTTTAAGCTTTAATCTGGTTCTGCCGCGAAGAATTTCTGTCAGATTGCTTAAGGTTTCCGCCAAATTCCCCCCGGTTTCCTGCTGTACAGACAAGCTGATAACAAAAAATTTAAAATCAGGTGTATCCAGACGTTTTGCCGTTGCCCATAAGGCTTCGTCCATGGTTTTCCCCAACTTTATTTCATCTGTTATTTTTAAAAATTCTGTTGATATGGGGTCTTGCATTTCCCGAGCCACGGCATGAATTGATTCCGTCACGGGAAGGCCTGCGCGCAATCCACGTACAATCAGGTCAATTGCTTCTGGGAATTGTTTGGTAAATTTAGCAAGTCTGCCTTTGATCACCCTGTTGATATAGGTATGGGGGATGAACAGGCCGAGAAAAATACCAATCATTAAGGAGGGTAGAAAGGATAATCCGCCGATGAAACTGGCAAAAAACGCACAAAGAATGGCCGTAATAATTGTGGCTATGATGTATTTTTTGAAGCTGATGTCCTTGCCGGTTTTATCCAGACGTTGTCTGAGTTCTGCGGGCTTGGGAATTAATCGGTCGAAGAGAGACACTTCTTTTTTTGTGAAAAGCTGCTTCTTGGCTTGTTCGTTTGCCAGTGTTTTATCTTTGCCATGCCGGATTCTGATTGTGTTAAGCCGTTTTCCGATAATCTTGTTATTTTGGCCTATTATGCCAGATGCAGCGGCAAGGGTCGCGAGTATGATAAAAACACAAGCGAAGATTCCAATGGTTACTATGGTTGGGTTTGTAACGTCCATTTTATTCCTATAAGGCCTCCATCAAAGCTTTGTCCAAACCAAAATAAGCGGCTTTTTCCGCAAAATACGGACGGACACCCATGGACTTGAAATGGCCCTGCAGGTTTCCATCCGCATCTTCTCCGGTAAACTCATAAATAAACAGATCCTGCGTGGTGATAATATCGCCTTCCATGCCGACAATTTCTGTAATGGCCGCACAACGACGTCCGCCATCCCGCATTCTCGAAACCTGCACGACAAGGTCGACGGCCCCTGCGATCTGCTCGCGGACAGCTTTCTGAGGCAATTTTAAATCAGCCATGCCGATCATGTTTTCCATACGGGTCAGGGCTTCGCGCGGGTTATTGGCATGAAGGGTACACATTGAACCATCATGTCCCGTATTCATGGCCTGTAGTACGTCAAAAGCTTCAGCGCCGCGAACCTCTCCCAAAATGATTCGGTCGGGACGCATACGCAGGGCGTTCTTTACGAGGTCCCGCATGCTAATTTCACCCTTGCCCTCAAGGTTTGCGGGCCGTGTTTCGAGCCGTACCACATGGGGCTGTTGCATCTGTAGTTCGGCGGTATCCTCAATGGTCACCACCCGCTCGCCGGGATCAACCATACGGGACAAAGCATTCAACATGGTTGTTTTCCCGGAACCTGTCCCGCCCGAGATCAGAATATTCAAACGGCAGGCACCGGCAATTTTTAATACCGTCCCCATGTTGTGAGACATGCTCTTCCAGTCGATCATATGATCCAGCGTGATTTTCTGCTTGGCAAATTTCCGAATTGATATGGACGGGCCATCAAGGGCAAGCGGGGGAATGACAATATTCACGCGGCTTCCGTCCATGAGACGGGCATCACAAAGCGGGGTAGATTCATCAACCCGGCGGCCGACGGCGGTGACAATCCGCGTGCAGATATTCATCAGATGCTGATTGTCACGGAACGTCACATCAGAAAGTATAAGCTTGCCAGCTTTTTCAATATAAACCTGTTTGGGGCCATTGACCATGATTTCGGAGATTTCCTCATCACCCAAAAGAGGTTCCAAGGGGCCGAGGCCAAGCATATCATGGAGCAGCATATTGACCAGGTCGCGCTGCTCGCGTAAATTCAAGTTGATTTTCTCTTGCGCCATCAGTTCATTGACGGCTTCACTTACTTGTTCTGCAAGCTCAGACCGGTCCATTTCATTGGCGGCAGATGCATCAATATATTCAAGTAACAGGGGTTGCAAGCGATCCTTGGCATCCATGATACTATCTTGGCTAACCTGATGTTTTTGTTCGTTTACTTGCTTCTGCGCCTGTTTATGGTTGCGAACAACATTAACGTCTTCTTCCCCGCTTGAAT
The DNA here is from genome assembly GCA_002402225.1 of Alphaproteobacteria bacterium. Lineage (GTDB taxonomy): Bacteria > Pseudomonadota > Alphaproteobacteria > Sphingomonadales > Emcibacteraceae > Paremcibacter. The sequence continues at coordinate 19,529 of NVVM01000017.1, read as the reverse complement.
CCTCATCCGCGTCTTTCTTTTTGTCGCTATTCTCAGAGGTTAATAGATCGTTCAACAGCACCGTGACGAGGTCCCGGCGTTCAAGATCGTTCAGGTCTATGCGATGTTTGCCGGTTTCTTCGTCAATGAGGTTTTCGATAAAGGCCGTAACTTCATCACGTTCCATTTCGCGCGCATGTTTGGGATCCATTTGTTCCAACATGACGGATTCGATCAGTTCATACGCTTTATCAACCATATTGGCATTAGATAAGACAATATTGCTCGCCGCGCCCGAAACTGTTTTGGGCGTTTCACGTGCTGAGGACAGATGACCCTTGCCAAAAGCAGCAGGCTTTACCACTTTTTTTGCGATCAGGGTTGTCTTCCCATCTTGGCTTGATTTTCTTCCAAATGCCGGTTTCATATTTTCTCACGATTTCACTATATTAACTGAATTCAAGTAGTTATTTTTTGGATCCTGAAGTTATTTTCTTCCAAAATGAGTTCTTTTCCTCAGCTGCATTGTCCCCTGTAATATCTGCACTAATCGCGGTAAGGATTTTAACAATTTTACTCATTTTGGCCGCTTGSGGTAAAGGCTTCCCYGCTCTTGAAGCTTGAACCATTAATTTTGGATCAAAAGGRATTTCCCAGTCTACGCTACGCTCTATTGAGGCTTCGAAATCTTTCTTGTCCACTTCAACCATGCCCGCGCCAGCGACCTTATTCAGGACAATTTTAACGGTTGTCTCAGGCGCGATGGTTTTGCATAATGCTAAAAAGCGGATGACATCACGGGCTGCGGGCAGCGTAAGATCAGATACGAGGATGATTTCATCTGCTTCTGATAGCATCAGTGGATATTCAGCGGCCATATTTCGCGGAAGATCCATAATCACATAATTAAAATTATGTTTTAATTCTGAAATCAAGTGGCTCATAGCGGCAGGATCAGTATAGGTTGGGTCGTTCAATGACGCTTCTGATCCCAGAATTGACAGATTGTCGCCTTGACGAATCATGGCCCGTTCGATGAACAGCCCGTCAATCCGGCTCGGGTTCTCAAGGGCATCACATAGGCCGCGCCCCGGCTCCAGATCAAATGTCAAAGCATCTGTACCAAAATAGATATCCATATCAAGAATGGCGGTATTTTGTTTCATTTCGTTGGCGATGAGCCATGCGCAGCTACTGACAATTGTGCTGGCCCCCACGCCGCCTCTTATGCCGACAACAGCCACAAGCTTGTCTGTTTGTTTCTCAACTGTTGTTGCGGTACTTTCGCTTGCCATGCGCAACGCATTTTCTGCGACCAGAATGCATTCTCTTAACTGATCTGTCGTTACGGGTTTAACCAGATATTCCTGTACGCCCGAGCTGATTAAGCCTCGATAAAGATCAATATCATTTTCCGTGCCGATGGCAATCACCATCGTGCCAAGCTGACAAACTTCGGCAAGGGCATTCATATCATCCATAGGGGATGCTGATTTGGATAAATCGACAAATAAAAATTTCGGGGAGGAAGCTGTTGCCAGTGTTCTAATAGCATTTTCAATGCCCCCCTTTTTCACCAAAGAAGGATCCCAATCCCGTTCATTTAAAACGGGAACCAAGGCCTGTGTTGTGGCGTCATCACAGACATAGGCTTCGAATTCATCTGTGACGGATTCATCTTTTTTTAGCAGTGATGCGATGCTCATATTCTATTCCCGTTACTATTTTTTAGCGTTGGCTACGTTTGGAGTGCCCTTGATTGGCTTCTTCATTCTGTATGTATTGACGGCTTTTGCAGATTTTTCTGCATCAGGGGATCCGTTGCTTGCGCCAATGATCAAATCACGTGGATTGGCCACCATAAGTCCCAGGTTTGCCTGATTGGCGCAGCCCAGATTGACCAAGCTGGAATTTCCGTAATTTTTGTTGGAGGGCTGTGACCAGTCTCCGCAGCGCGGCGGTGTCACCACATAGCGTGAAATCAGAAGACGAGCTTGATTCTCTCTGGGGCTTAAGCCATAAGGCGTCACATCAGGGGACAACCGCAGGCCGCGTTTCTGGAACAATGCCGATAATGACGTAAGCCTATCTTTATTTTGTTCTGACAACGTGCCGTCCCGCTGTAAAGGAAAATCCATGCTCAATTCATCGCCGTAAGATACATTGCTTTTCATCATAAATATGTCCAGCTCTTCTATCATCCCGCCGGACAGATTAGGGCTGGCGGCTTCAAAAGTGACGGTAAAGGGGATCTTGACCATTTCAACTTCATTGCGTTTATGGGAGTCACTATCCACATAATTTGAGGCGCCGCTACAGCTGGCAAGTATCAGGCTCGCCATAACAGGGGTCAAAATAGAGACCAAAATAGAGCGATGGCCGGAAATGAAATTCTTAATTCTTTTTATCATTGTTGCTTCCATTGTTTTTCCCTTAATCCAGAATGAATCCGGCTGCGTTATTTAGTTTTTGCCCTTTTTTGCCCTGAACTGGCGCAGGCATGCTGGCCTTCTGGGTGGCATAAGATTGACCTTTAATATACCGGTCATAATCATTTGGCATTTCCAGGCCATCTGTGGGTAATCTCATGTTGCCGCCATTATGAGGCTCTACGATATAGGGCGTTACGATGATGACCAACTCAGTTTCCTGACGTCTGAATCTGCTGGATCTGAAAAGGGCACCAAGAACGGGAATGTCACCTAACCACGGGAATTTCTCCAGATCATGGGTAACGCTATTTTGAAGCAATCCTGCGATGGCAAAGCTTTGACCGGAGCCAAGCTCAATGGTGGTTTCAACGCGCCGCGTGCTGAGGGCGGGTATGCTGAAACCCTGCAAAGTAATCGCACCGTTGGAAGATAATTGGCTGACCTCAGGCTTGATGTTCATGTTAATTCGCCCATTGTTCAAAACCACTGGCGTGAAGTCGAGAGAAATACCAAATTCTTTAAACTCAATAACCACTTGTCCGTTATCAAGGGTTGGTACCGGATATTCGCCGCCCGCAAGAAAGCTTGCTGGCTCACCGGATTGCGTGGTCAGATTTGGTTCCGCAAGAACAGACAAGACGCCTTCTGTTTCAAGGGCATCAATGATAAAATTGATATCTAAGTTTCCTGCCCTAAAACCGCCAAACAGGCTATTCAGGCCCCGGCCTTCAACCGCAAATGCCTGTACCAGACTATTGGTTAGGCCCGTAGGGTCAGGAATAAGGTCAAAGACATTAGCCCCCTGTACCATGCCAACAGCCGAGCTGCCGTTGGCAAAAAGATTTTCCCAGTTAAAACCAAGCTGCTTTCTGGTGTCGCGGCCAATCTCGGCGATTCTCACGCGCAGGTTAACCTGAACGGGTGTCGCTATCTGCAATTTGTTGATGATCGTTTTACCTTTGCCGATAAAATCTTCTGCCATGCGGCGTGCGTCTTCGGCCTCTTCMGGATTATCTACATTTCCCGTTAACAGCAATAAACCCTCATAGGATTTTACCTGAATATTYGCCCCTGGAATGACGTGTTTKAGGGCTGATTCCARACTGCCAAGGTTATGATTGACAGCGWTYGTGCCCTCATAAATAACGCGGTCATCATTGGTAACCGCATAGAGGTTGGTCTCGCCTTGTTCTTTGCCATAAATATAGACAAGGGTTGGTGATTTGATTTGAATATCGGCTATTTTCGAATTGGCAATAAAAACATTATTGACAGGTTCCTTAAAACGTATGAGCGTTCCCTTGCCGACTTCTATATTTTGTCGGGCGGCTTCTTYACTGACAGAAATACTCACCATAGAGAAGGATAAGACAGGTAGGGCCAGAGCCATGACAATCGCGCTTTTTACCCATTTAATCAGGGGGCTTGATGTTATGTTAAAAGGGGAGGTTATCATTGATCTGTTTCCTCTGATGATTCGTCATTATTATCGCCTTGTCCGGAACCTTGATTGGCGTTTAAAGCCTGCTTCATAAGTTGATTGAAGTTGAATTTCTGGGTTTCTTTCACGCCGCCACGGAAAACTTCCACGGAGGCATTGTTGCCTGATCCACCGCCGGATGCACCAGCGGAAATTTGACTGCTGACATCACTGTCCCACGTGACTATTTGCACATTATTTGTGTCTTCATTTATGTTTTCTGCGCTTAAGCTTCTCAGGATCAATGATAACTCGCCAATATTTTTAGCGAGTGAAATGACCTCTGCTTCTTTTGGCGTGACCTCCAATGTGGCTGTTTGCCCGATAGATGGGGTATGTGTCGGATTATCAGTACGTTGATTAATGGCTAAAATCCGAACATTGCGGAGTATTGTTTCACTAATGCGGGCTTTTTTGCGGATCTTGTCCTTTATGGCCACTTGATGGGTCAGTAGGATATCTACCCGATCGCCGGGAAATACAAAACCCGCATTACCCGTTGTTGCGGTAATTCTTATGGAAATAGCCCGCTTTCCCGCAGGCAGAACCGCCGCCATAAAGCCCCTGTTACCAGGCTTCACCATACGATTCTCTAAAATAGGCTCACCTGAGGATGTCGCGGATCTTACGACAGCGCCGTTGAAGGAGTCTAATGTTATTGCAGAATCCTGCTGAACGTAGCTATCGTGCACTGTTTCATCTGGCCAGGACTGCCAAACGAGATCTTCAGATTTAATGAAGTAGCCTACCGGCATATTGACGGCAGCCACCAGGATTTTCATCTTGGAATCCACAATTTTTTCAACGATCTGTGAGCCGGATGTCGTGGGCTCCGGCGCGGTGATGAGGCTTCGCGCAAGCATGGCCGTGATGCCGGCAACAACCAGTGCGACCCCTATAAGAACGATGCTTTTTATATTAAAATTCATTTATACTATCCTTGTTCTGCAACCCTATGTCCTGTTCTGCAACTCTATGATTGTCGCCCCAGGCTATTGTTAAATGCCTATTGTCTGATTAAATCCGGCAAATAATTGATAGGCCACATAAAGGCCGCCAATAGCGATGCCAATTCCATAAGGGACTGCACGTATCTTCTTTTCTGCCATGCAGAGGTTTATATTTKCTGAAGATTTGTAATATTTTGACCTATTTATGCGATTTATGATGATTATGGTCATGGCAATGAGGCCGCCAATCAGAGAAGTGATGAATAAATACGGTAAAACATGGGTGCTGCCAGCCCATAACGCCACGATAGGGATTAATTTTACATCTCCTCCGCCCATGATATTAAGGGCAAAAAAACCGGCGCAAACGGCAAAGATGACAAGGGCAATGACAACAGACATTAAAATATCATGCAGCGACATGCCGTCACCATTCATGTAAGTCGCCAGCAGAAATATGGGATAAAGCGCGGCGGCTGCCAAACATAACTTATTTGGCAGAAGATAACGCGTCAGGTCAGAATAGGCTGCCCATAACATAAGCAAGGAGAATGCAATCAGTATTATTATCGTTAACAAAACGGTGATCCCGGTTATCAGTTTTTTTGTATCTCATGAGAAAATATATAAAAAAGATGNTTTTTTTGTTAACCATAAGGCTTTTTGTGATTCAAATTAGGGTCTGTGGATAATTCAGATGTGATCTAATTCTCATTCAGGGCATTTGATACCTTTGAGGAAGTATCTTGCAGGCTTAAAACGACAGTATCGCTCATGCTTGTTAAGGCGCCTACAGATGCAACGACAATCAGGGCAACAATCATGCCATATTCAATAGCTGTTGCGCCGGACTCATTGAAAAAAAGTTTATTAAAAAAATTATTTTTCATTATATGACCCGCTGTTATGAATGAAAAAATAGAAGCCCTGGAAGAATTCTTCCAGGGCTTCTAGGTATATAATTTGTATTAATAAAAACAGGGAAACCGTCTACTGGAGGCTGCTGTTGATGGTCGTGAACTTTGCTGTCAGTGACGTACCAACACTTGTCATCGCGCCGATAGCGACCACTGCGATCAATGCGGCAATCAGACCATATTCAATAGCCGTTGCGCCTTTTTCTGACTTGCGAAGTTGTGTAAAAAATTTTCTCATTTCTAAATCTCCAAAATGTGCTTAGTTAAATTATTGTTCAATGCCAAAGTTGTGAGGCTAATATGCAGGAAAATTATGAACAAAAGGTTAACGTTTTTCAGAAATTCTTATTTGATTACAATCAGTTATCGGAAAAATATTAATATATATTTAAGTATAATTTTTTGAGATTTATCATAAAATTTAGCTAAAATTTTAATCAATTGCTCATAGAAGCCTCTATAAAAAACGCTTATATAGAAGATTTAAAGAGTGAAAACTATGGATATGCTATGTAATGTCGGGGCTTACGAGGCTGGTTCGTGGTTGCTTAAGATAAGGGCTAAATGGGTGACATAGCCCTCTGACGTATGGACAGAAATATTTCCTCCGATCATATTCGCCAGGCTTTTAGCCACATGTAATCCAAAGCTGGACGATATTTTAGGGGTATATTTTATGTCATTTTCTGGAGAATCTATTGGTTCATCCGGTTCGGTTTTAACCTTTTCGAACATTTTKTKGGYATTTTTTTCATGGATTCTTGGCCCAAGAATYGGTATTTCRACTCTGACCTGTGCATTACTATTGATCAGCACAGACGGTCTGATGGTCTCCCCGCCTGACGCTCTTTTGATAATGCTGGAGAGTATTTTGGTCAAGCATAGCTCAACACTTTGTTTATCATTATAAAGAATGACATCAATATTATTACTATTACTCAAGAACTCTACCTGATGTTCATCTGCAAGTCTTTTAACGTTTTCCTGGCTATTCTTTAAAACCGATTTTAGAGAAAATGACTCAGGATCGAACTGCATTAGCCCCGCTTCAAGTCTCGCAGAATCCAATACATCATTGACCGCTTCTTTTAAATGTCCGGCTGCGGTAAGGATATTTTTTGTGTTCTTATGATATTGCGCGTTTACCGGCCCCCATGTTTCCATATCGATCATTTCTGAAAAGCCTATAATGGCGTTTAAAGGTGTCCTGAATTCGTGAGATATATTTTGGAGTAGTTCGGTAGCAACGTCATCATCATAGGCCTTGAGCGCCGCCGCTTGTTCTCCAAGGGCGCCGTGAGCCTTATATGTCTGGGTTGCAACATATTTCTCCAAAGTTTTTTCTTGTATATTTTGGGCATTTGGCATGACGGCCGAGAAAGGCTGCTTGTCATTGAGGGCCGAACGTGCGCTGCCCCGGAAACCTGTGAAACGTCCTGTATGAATATCAAATATGGCAATGGCGCTGATAAGCCATAGGGTTGTCTTGTCATCCTGAGCAGAAATATAAAAAGGCCTGTCCCGAAATGATGATCTTCGTTCAAATAAGAAATCAAAGGTTTCTTGTTTGATGTTTTTATCATTGGCTGTGRTATTTACCTCACGTCCATCTGTACCGCTCTGTTGGTCGGGTAATTTGCACAGGGAAATAAAATTTACGCCGATAAGGGTTGGACCGGCACAGCCAAATGCACTCAAGGCTTCTTCTGATACAAAGCTGATCAGCCCTGTGCGATCGATTTCCCAGAACCAGTCAGCGACAGATCGCACGAGGTCYCGTTGTTTGTCGGTTTCATCGCGGGTATCCTGAACCTGTTGACAGATATCATCGGCAAGGTCTGACGTGGCATCATTCATATGAATGATGCTGCGCGGCTGTATAGGGAGCTGTGCATTCCCTCCGAGATGTTCGCTGATATGTTCCCCGGAATTTTCCCTGAAATCTTCCCTGAAATCTTCGCTGTCATGCTCTTCAGGAGGCTGCGCAGCGTCATTGGCCACAATATTTTTCTGGAAAAGATTGTGCTGATCTTTATATGGCGCATGCTGCTGCGGTGCATGGCCGGAAGTTTTTATGGAAACGGAATCGGCTAGCGTGCCTTTCCGCGCGCCCTTCAGGTCTTCCTCTAAAGCCTTCGCAATGTTTTTTGGCGGAATGTCTTTTTGAACTTCGGGGTCTGGTATGCTCTTCTCAGGAATGGGTATTTCATCTTTTGATATTTCGGGAGCTGTTTCAGGATAACTATTGTGGATATTCTGCGACCGCAATACTTCAAGGATACTCACCGTGGTTTCTTCGTCAATGTGCGGAACATGAGCTTCCGCGTGCTTATCAAGTTCATTTAAACTATATTTTAATTTTGAGCTTTGGGATTCTTGAAAGGCCTTTTCAAGTTCATGGCGGACTAATGGGGAAAGTCCAAAGCGCCGTGAAATATGAATTCTGTGTGATTCTGTTCCGTAACGAATTAAGTGAATAAGCTTGTCATCGGGCAGGATTGCTTTTTCCAGTATGGGCCCGGATACTTCTACGACATCTTCGCACAGAATATTAATGAGCTGTTCCGGCGGRTTGGTCAAAGCACAAAGTGCGGCGGCTATTTCCTGGCGCGCGGATAAAGTGACTTGGTCGAGAAGCTCTTTTAATATCTCAACCAACATCMWWWMYYSAGCGRCRGMWSYYASGSSMYYTKSMWSSASAWMAMKAWYRCTKRWAKKWSRRWWKRMMAKRGTYSSWYKATRYWGAGAGCCATCCTGCGCGAGCGCAATTAAATTGCGAATCCTATCATCAAACTGAGTGCTTTTCTGCACAATTTTCCTTTCCCCAACAAATGAATTCTGCTTTTGAAAGAGGGTTTTTTTTGATCATTAAACGTCATTATATCATGTATATCTATCGTGGTGAAGATAGCCGTTTTTTCAGTGAAAAGCCAGTTAAAAGATCAGTTTTTATCGCTTTTTCCGTTAACCATAATTCTGTAAAACAATCATAAAATGAAATTCACAGTCTTATAAAATTATATTTTATTATGCAAGAATATAAATTTGTAATATAATATAATCAATCTTAGAAATATTGTTTCAACTTTGACAGGATGGCAGATATTTGCAGGTTGCTACGAAAAATAGATTTAATCACGAGGAAGTAACAGAATGCATCGCGTTAAGTTGGATGATATTGACTGTAAAATTCTAGAGAATCTCCAGAATGATGGCCGAATTACCAATGTTGAATTAGCAGAAAAAGTGGGTATCACAGCGCCGCCCTGCCTAAGGCGGGTTCGGGCATTGGAGGAGGCAGGATATATTCAAGGCTATCATGCGGAACTTAACGCAGAATTAATGGGTTTTGGGTTAACGGTTTTTGCTATGGTTGGGCTGCATAGCCAATCGGAAAGTGATTTAAAGGCCTTTGAGAAACGGGTGGCAGAATGGCCGCTAGTTCGGGAAACCTTCATGTTGAATGGTGAAATTGATTTTATTCTGAAGATCGTCGCCCGCGATTTGGCGCAATTTCAAAATTTCCTGACCACAAAGTTAACGCCGGCCCCAAATGTGGACAGCGTAAAAACATCCTTGAGCATTCGCTGCGCCAAAAAACTTSACGGTGTTCCTGTAGGTGCTGTTGAGGTATAGCTTTAAAGGCCGTATCCAAGCGCAAAATACTCTATATGAATTCTATATTTGTGATTTCATAATAGGCTTCGCCCATGGGGGTCTTGACCTCAACTTCATCCCCGATCCGGCGCCCGATCAAGGCCCGTCCAATGGGGGAAATGAAGGATATCTTGCCATTGGAAACATCAACTTCATCGACACCGACAATTTGATATTTTACGGTTTTGTCATCCTCATCCGTAAGGCTGACTGTCGCCGAAAATAACACGCTGTCCCCGGAAAGCTCCTTGGGGTTAAAGACTTCCGAGCGGCTTACCTTGCCTTCGAAATCCTGAATTCGAGATTCGATAAAACCCTGTTGTTCCTTGGCCGCGTGATATTCCGCATTCTCAGACAGGTCGCCGTGGGCGCGCGCTTCTTCAATTGCTTTGATAACAGCGGGGCGCTGCACATGCTTTAAATTTTTTAATTCTGCTTCCAGTCTTTGGTGACCTTCTGCTGTCATGGGTACTTTTTCGACCATTATGTAATATTTTCTATTTTTAACACCGCAATGAAGAATATATTTTATCCTATTATAAAATATAAACGCATCATTGTCATTTTATGAAGAATCTTTACTCAAACACATAAGACTGAAGGGGTTTAACTTCAAGTGAGCTGGATTTCAAGACTTTTATGGCCTCCATAGCTGAAATTGCGCCCCTTGTGGTGGTATAATAGGGAATATTATGGGTTAATGCCGTGCGCCGAAGCTGATAGCTGTCGGTAATGGATTGGCTGCCTTCAGTCGTGTTGAAGATCAATTGAATGCCTTTATTTTTAATGGCATCGACAATATGGGGCCGGCCTTCCAGAACTTTGTTCATACGCTGGACGTTCAGCCCTTCATTTTGCAGATATTCAGCCGTACCGCCCGTTGCGACGACGGTATAGCCCATCTCCAGCAGGATCCGGGCAGGTTCAGCCATTTTTTGTTTGTCGCTGTTTTTGACGGAAATAAAGACTGTTCCGGTGAGGGGCAGGTGAGTGCCCGCCGCAATTTGCGATTTCAGAAAAGCCTTGGCAAAAGTATCATCCAGTCCCATGACCTCCCCCGTAGAGCGCATTTCAGGGCCGAGAAGAACATCAACGCCCGGAAAACGGTTAAAGGGTAATACAACTTCTTTTATCGCCACATGATTCGGGGTGGCTGACGGGAAGGTGAAGGCGGACATTTTTTCCCCAGCCATGATACGGGCCGCATATTTGGCGATTGGCGCGCCAATGGCTTTGGCGACAAAGGGCACCGTTCGGCTGGCCCGGGGGTTGACCTCAATCAGATAGACCACATCATCCTTTACGGCGAACTGCACATTCATCAAACCCTTGATATTCAAGGCGAGGGCCAATTTCTTGGTCTGCTCTCTGATGTCGTCCATGACACTGTCTTTTAAGGAGAAGGGCGGCAGGCAGCAGGCGCTGTCACCTGAATGGATACCGGCTTCTTCGATATGCTGCATGATGSCSGCSACRTGRACTGTTTTGCCGTCGCTTAAGGCATCAACGTCAACCTCTGTCGCGCCGCCAAGATAACGGTCGATAAGGACGGGGCTGTCCCATGATACGGCCACGGCCTTGGCCATATAGCCTTCAAGTGATACGGTATCATAGACAATTTCCATGGCCCGTCCGCCCAGCACGTAGCTTGGCCTGATCAGGATCGGGTAGCCAATTTTCTCAGCGACCGCGACGGCCTCTTCAAGATTGGTGGCGAGGCCATTGTCCGGTTGGCGCAGGCCAAGCTTCTGAACCAGCTGCTGAAATCTTTTCCGGTCTTCGGCCAGATCAATAGCATCAGGAGATGTGCCAAGAATGGGAATATTGGCTTCCTGCAAGGCATGAGACAATTTCAAGGGTGTTTGGCCGCCGAACTGAACGATAACCCCGACGACAGTACCATTTTCCTGTTCCTTGCGGATGAGYTCAATAGTATCTTCGGCGGTTAAGGGCTCGAAATACAGCCGRTCCGAGGTATCGTAATCGGTGGAAACTGTTTCAGGATTACAATTGACCATAATCGTCTCAAACCCTTGCTCGCTGAGGGCATAAGCCGCATGGCAGCAGCAATAGTCAAATTCAATACCCTGACCGATTCGGTTGGGGCCGCCGCCCAGGATGATAATTTTTTTCTTATCCGTCGGGCTGGATTCACACTCWGCYTCCCCTGATGCATCCCGTTCATAAGTGGAATACATATAGGGGGTTTTTGCTTCAAATTCTGCGGCGCAGGTATCAACCCGTTTATAGACCGGATGAAGATTTAATTTATGCCTGAGTGAGGTAACATAAGTTTCTTTTTCACCAATCAATTCTGCAAGGCGGGCGTCTGAAAAACCGATTTCTTTCAAACGGCTTAATTCATGACGGCTCTGGGGCAAACCATCTTTCTTAAGGGCCATCTCCGAATCGGTGATGACCTTGATCTGGTCAATGAACCAGGGGTCATATTGGGCAATGGCGTGAATTTCATCAGGGGAAATGCCGAGGCGCAGAGCCTGCGCCATAACCAGCAAGCGATCATCGGTGGGGCTGGCCAAGGCGGCCCGAATGGCATTGATGTCCCCATTTTCCGGGTCGTAGCCGGGGATATCAACTTCATTTAACCCGGTCAGACCCGTTTCCATGGAGCGCAGAGCTTTTTGCAGGGATTCCGCAAAATTCCGGCCGATGGCCATGGCTTCGCCTACGGATTTCATGGCGGTTGTCAATGTGGGCTTCGTGCCGGGGAATTTTTCAAAAGTAAAACGCGGTATCTTGGTGACCACATAATCTATGGYTGGCTCAAATGACACAGGGGTCGCGCCGGTGATGTCATTCTGTAATTCATCCAGCGTATAACCAACGGCAAGTTTCGCAGCGACTTTCGCAATGGGAAAGCCGGTTGCTTTTGAGGCGAGGGCGGAGGATCTGCTGACCCGTGGGTTCATTTCAATGACAATCAATTCGCCGTCCGCAGGATTAACCGCGAACTGAACGTTGGAGCCGCCSGTYTCSACRCCRATYTCSCGSARYAYSGCGATKGARGCRTTGCGCATKWYCTGRWATTCTTTRTCGGTCAGGGTYARYGCSGGSGCKACGGTAATRSWRTCACCGGTATGKAYGCCCATMGGGTCRAWATTYTCRATSGAGCAGATGATGATGCAATTGTCGGCCGTATCGCGGACAACTTCCATTTCATACTCTTTCCAGCCCAATACCGATTGATCGATAAGAACTTCGCCAACAGGCGACGCATCTATACCATTTGTAATGATATCCTCATATTCTTCTAGATTGTAAGCAATGCCGCCGCCCGTGCCGCCCATGGTGAAGCTGGGACGAATGACCGCAGGTAATCCCACATAGTCAAGGGCTTCCATGGCTTCTGCCAGACTTTTGGCAATCCGGCTGCGCGGGGTACCGAGGCCCAGCCTGTCCATCGCATCCCGAAACAGCAGCCTGTCTTCGGCCATATTGATGGCGTCAACCTTGGCTCCAATCAGCTCAACATTATATTTTTCCAGAATACCTCTTTTATCGAGCTGCAAGGCTGTATTCAGCCCTGTTTGCCCACCCATAGTCGGCAGGATCGCATCGGGGCGTTCTTTTATGATGATTTTCTCAACAAATTCCGGTGTGATGGGTTCCACATAGGTGGCATCAGCCAGATTGGGGTCGGTCATGATGGTCGCAGGATTGCTATTGACCAAAATCACGCGGTAACCTTCTTCCTTCAGGGCTTTGCAGGCCTGCGTTCCGGAATAGTCAAATTCACAGGCCTGGCCGATAATAATCGGGCCGGCGCCGATAATAAGGATGGAGTTTATATCTGTACGTTTAGGCATTTTTCTTGATCATTTCCATAAAGCGGTCAAAAAGATAGTGGCTATCCTGTGGGCCGGGGCTGGCTTCGGGGTGATGTTGGACGCAAAAGGCGGGCTTGTCTTTTATTTCAAACCCGCAAAGCGTCTGATCARATAGCGAAATATGACTGACCTTTGCGGTATCTGGCAGACTGTCCTTATCCACCATAAAGCCGTGGTTCATCGAGGTGATTTCCACTTTGCCGGTGTTATAGTCCATAACAGGGTGGTTGGCACCGCGGTGCCCCTGATGCATTTTGAGGGTTTTGGCCCCAATGGCCAGCGCCATCATTTGATAGCCCAGACAAATACCAAATAAGGGAATGTCACTGTTTAACAGACTTTGAATGACCGGAATGGCATAGTCACCTGTCGCTGCCGGATCGCCCGGGCCATTTGACAAGAAAATCCCATCCGGTTTATAGGCAAGGATTTCTTCGGCTGTTGCGGTGGCAGGCACGACAGTAATTTTGGCCCCGGTCGTCGCCAGACATCTTAATATATTCCGCTTGATGCCGTAATCGACGGCAACAACATGGGCTTTTGGCGAGGGCATCTTTTGATAGCCATCATCTAGAGTCCAGCGCAGCTCGTCCCAAACATATGGTTCTGTACAGGATACCTGGGTTGCTAAATCCATACCTTCCAACCCGGCCCAGCCTTGGGCTTTTTTAACAAGGTCGGGAATATTAAAAACCCCGTCCGGGCGGTGGCTTATAACGCCGTTTGGCGCACCATTCTTGCGGATATAATGCGTAAGCCGCCTTGTATCTATACCCGATATGCCCACAAGCCCCTGCGCTTTGCACCAGTCATTTAAATGCTGCTGGCTGCGAAAGTTTGACGGCGCGGTAATATCTTCGCGAATGATCAATCCTCGTGCGGCGGGGGCATGGCTTTCCATATCCTCTGCATTGGTGCCGACATTTCCGATATGGGGAAAGGTAAAGGTGATAATTTGACCGGCATAAGAAGGGTCTGTCAGTATTTCCTGATAACCGGTGAGAGAGGTATTAAAACAGACCTCGCCCACAATATCTTTTGCGGCACCAATACCATAACCCCAAAAAACGGTTCTATCAGCAAGGACCAATGCGGCCGTTATATTCTTATGGGGTGGGGCGCTTTTTTCTTCAGTCATATCTTTTCTTCAGTCATATTTTGTCATTTTCAGGTATTCTGGCCTAAGATTAACCCCGAGGTTTGGCCAGATTACACATGGATTAGGGCAATTTCAAATTGCCGCCAAACTTACGCTGGCCCTGACGTAAATTGACGGGAACATAGGTGAAGATTTGCCCGAGGTCAAGAAAAACCGGAAGAAAAAAAATCGTTTAAAAACAAGGGGTTGCCTGATAAAAATCTATTGCTTTCTACGCCAGTTTGGGGTAATATCTCTGCTTTCTTAAGGTTCGGAATATGTGGGCGTCAAGTCATGCAATCGGAATTTTTATAAAAAAGGACTAAGAAACAATATGTTGCGAGATCAGCTTACCGTCGCCATGAAGCAGGCGATGAAGAATAAGGCAAAGCGTCGTCTGACGACAATTCGACTCATTCTTGCGGCGATCAAGGATCGGGATATTGCCGCCCGCACGGATAAACATGCTATTGAAGATGAAGATGCRGTCGTGCTTGARATTCTATCAAAAATGATCAARCAGCGYAAAGARAGCCTTGTTGTATACGAAGAGGCAGGCCGYATGGARCTTGCCCAGCAGGAACAGGCGGAGATGGATATTATCTCTGAATTTCAGCCCCGGCAAATGCCCGAAGAAGAAATTATGCAAGCGGTCAAAAAGGCAATCGAAGAAACCAATGCTTCCGGGCTGAAGGATATCGGTAAAATAATGGCACTTCTTAAAGGAAAATATGCCGGAAAAATGGATTTCTCCAGAGCCAGCGCCGTAGCGCGCTCTGAACTTTCTTGATTTTCAATCCGGTGAAATTCTCATATTTCCTGTTGTTTTGAAGCCCTTTATTGAAAACTTGGCGGAGTGATATAGTCTTATGGGGTTTACGCCTGATTTTCTGGATGAAATACGAAACCGTATCCCGGTAAGTGATATTGTGGGCCGCCGCGTTAAACTTGCGCGCAAGGGGCGGGAAAGCACCGGTTTATGCCCTTTTCACAATGAAAAAACCCCCTCCTTCACGGTCAATGATGATAAGGGGTTTTACCATTGTTTTGGCTGCGCRGCSCACGGYGATATCATAAAATTTGTCATGGAAACCGAAGGGTTGAGTTTTCCGGAAACCGTTGARMGMCTGGCCGGACAGGCTGGACTTGCYCTGCCGGAATATAGCCCCGRAGACAAGCAACGAACAGACCAGCGTAAATCCCTGTATGATGTTATGGAAATGGCGGCTAAATATTTTGAAACCCAGCTTGTCTCGCAGGCGGGATCAGAAGGGCTGCGCTATTTTACCCGCCGGGGGCTTGTCCGTGACACTGTGAAGAAATTCCGGCTGGGCTATTCGCCCGAGGGCCGCACAGCCCTAAAAGATAGTTTGATGAGCCGAGAGGGCATCACCGAAGATATGATGGTGGAGGCCGGGCTGTTGATCAGGCCTGAAGATGAMGCGGGARCAGCTCTGCCCAGTTATGANYSKTTTCNGRGRKCGGRTYATSTTCCCKATYMSCGAYSSSCRKGGCCGYGYWRTSGCSYTKGGSGGGCGKGCSWTRRRYSMRAATGCCMRSGCAAAATACCTGAATTCGCCGGAAACGCCGTTGTTCCATAAAGGCCGTCTGCTCTATAATTTGTCGGGTGCGAGAAAGTCATCCTATGATAAAGGCCGGGTTCTGGTGGCGGAAGGTTATATGGATGTTATTGTCATGGCGCAGGCTGGTTTTACCAACGCTGTGGCCCCTCTGGGGACAGCCGTGACGGAGGAACAGATCGCCGAGCTATGGCGGCTTGCGCCGGAACCTCTCATGTGTTTTGACGGCGATAAGGCCGGTATTCGGGCCTCTTACAAGGTTGCGGAACGGGCCTTGCCTTTGCTTAAAGCCGGACATTCCCTGCGTTTTGTTCATTTGCCGGAAGGGGAAGATCCCGACAGCTTCATCAGTGGTCAGGGAGCGAAGGCGTTTCTTGATCTTATGGATCAGGGCCAACCCCTTGTGGACATGCTGTGGGAGATGAAAACCAGGAATGTCGCGGCAGATACGCCGGAGCAGCGCGCCGGGCTTGAACAATCTTTGTCAGAAACCCTGTCTGAAATCCGCGATAAAACCATACGCGGTTATTATGACAAGGCCTTTCAGGAACGCTTGTCGAAGCTTCTTGGCTCTGCGTTTGTTGCGGATCATTCGCTGGAAAATCTTGCCCAAAATACCACACATCATTATGGCCATAAATCTGGCTATAAAAAGAATCACTCTGAATATTCTCAAAATACATACCCTAAYAAACATAAGACGAAGCGATTTGACGCAGATATAGGCATAAAAAAACTTAAAGATACAGGTATTCTTGAAGTAACAAAAAAAGTAAGAATMGCACATGAAAGGCTACTGATTCTAACGGTTTTGAACCATCCATGGATGCTGAAAAAGCATCATGAAGAATTTGCGACAGCAGATTTCGAATCAGGGGAGCTTGACAAGCTGCGGTGCGAGATAATAGATGTATCACATCGCGAATCGGACCTTGAACGCAAAAGCCTGTATCGCCACCTATGTGAAATAGGATATGGCAAGGCATTGGAAGTCATATTTGAACAAGGTGAATTTAAAGCCGAATGGTTCGCATGGCCCGGCGCTGCTCCAGAAGATGTGGAGCAGGGGTGGTTTCATGTGGTTAATCGGTATCGTCGTGTTTCGGATTTGGAAAAAGATTTGAAAGCGGCGGAAATGGAATTGGCTGAAAATATGACTGAAGAGGTATATGCCCGTTTTCTGGCATTGAAAACGGCGCTGGAAACTGCCAAAGGTAATGAAGCCAGTATAGATGGATATGGAATAGCCTCAGGAAGAGAAAAATTTACCTGAGCTAACATCGTGTATTTTTGGTTGTTGAGGCCGAGTAATAGCGAACCAACGGGATTTGAGGGTTTATAAATGGCCGAAAAAGCGGTTAAGACAGAAAATAAGTCAACGTCAAAACAAGATGACACCACGGATAGCCCCCTGATCGATTCGTCGCAGGACAGCATCAAAGAAATGATYRCCGCYGCKAARAAGCGGGGRTATATCACYTATGATRCCTTGAATGMWGCCYTGCCACAGGSGGAAATGTCATCGGAGAARATCGAAGATATTATGACCATGTTGTCTGARATGGGCGTGAATGTGGTTGATGAGGCGGACAGCGAGGAGGCTGAAGAAGCACCAGCAAAAAAAGCGGTTAAGAAAAAGAAAGACACCGRTGATGATAAGCCGCCCGCCAAAGTGGCTGCTGATCGTACCGATGACCCGGTTCGTATGTATCTGCGGGAAATGGGCAGCGTGGAACTTCTGTCCCGTGAAGGCGAGATTGCCATCGCCAAACGCATCGAAGCGGGCCGTGAAACCATGATTGCGGGGCTTTGTGAAAGCCCCCTTACATTCCGGGCCTTGGTCGAATGGGCTGAGATGCTCGAAGACGAAGAAATTCTTCTGCGTGATGTGATTGACCTTGACGGTATGTATGGTATCGATCCTTCCGTTGAAAGTGAAACGCCAGATAAAGAGGCAGATAAAGAAAAAACTGCCGATGACAAAACAGAAGATGCTTCCAAGGGTGAAGCAGAAGACAGTTCCGAAAAGAAAACCGAGACCGAAGGCAGTGAAAATGAAGAAGCGTCTTCCAGTGACGATGATGACGATGACGATGACGATGATGGTGACAGCTCCGTTTCACTCGCGGTTATGGAAGAGGCCTTAACGCCGCAAGTTCGGGAAATCTTTGACAATATTCGCAAGGTCTATAAAAAATTCGCCAAACTTCAAGACGGCCGTCATGCGGCAAGCTTAACGAATGAAGCCTTGGGCGCACCGCAGGAAAAACGTTATCGTAAACTTAGTGATGAGTTGATTGTTCTGATGAAGAGCCTGCGTTTGAATAATAACCGGATTGATGCCCTGTTRGAGCAGCTATATTCGCAGAATAAACGGTTAGTGGCCCTGGAAGGAAAAATGTTCCGTCTGGCAGAGCGGTATAAAATTAAACGTGAGGCTTACCTGAAAAGCTATCAGGGCCGGGAATTAGAGCCGGGCTGGATTGGTGCTGTTGCAAAGAATTCCGGCAAAGGCTGGTCTGAGTTTGCCCTGCGCGAGCGGGATGTGATTAGCAACATGCGCGGGCAGGTGGTTGATATTTCTCAAGAAGTCGGCCTTCCGGTTGGTGAATTCCGCGTGATCGTCAATATGGTGCAAAAGGGCGAAAAAGAAGCCCGCATTGCGAAAAAGGAAATGGTTGAGGCCAACCTGCGTCTGGTTATCTCCATCGCCAAGAAATATACCAATCGGGGCCTGCAGTTCCTCGACCTTATTCAGGAAGGTAATATTGGTTTGATGAAGGCGGTGGATAAATTTGAATATCGCCGGGGCTATAAATTTTCCACCTATGCCACATGGTGGATCAGGCAGGCCATCACACGCTCTATTGCGGATCAGGCGCGGACGATCCGTATTCCGGTGCATATGATTGAAACCATTAACAAACTTGTGCGTACCGGCCGCCAGATGATGCATGAAATTGGCCGCGAAGCAACGCCCGAAGAACTGGCGCAGCGCCTGAGCATGCCGCTAGAAAAAGTGCGCAAGGTCATGAAAATTGCCAAAGAACCGATTTCTCTTGAAACCCCCATTGGCGATGAGGAAGACAGCCACCTTGGGGATTTTATCGAGGATAAGAATGTCATCCTGCCTGTGGATAGTGCCATCCAAGCCAACCTTCGGGATACGACGACGCGGGTTCTGGCGTCACTGACACCGCGAGAAGAACGGGTGCTGCGGATGCGTTTTGGTATCGGCATGAATACGGATCATACACTGGAAGAGGTGGGTCAGCAATTCTCGGTCACCCGCGAGCGTATCCGGCAGATCGAGGCAAAGGCTTTGCGCAAGTTGAAACATCCGAGCCGGTCGCGAAAACTGCGGAGTTTCTTGGATCAGTAGGTCAGGGCTTTGTCCGTCACCATATGGATCGTCATCTATGGCTTTTGCCTCTCGGTAATTGCATATTGCGCAATGTTTTGGGACAAATTCAGCGCAATCAGAAACTGGTGGCGCGTGAGCGAAGGCGCATTGTTAGGCTGGTCTTTTCTGGGCGGAGCATTGGGGG
>NVVM01000116.1 GCA_002402225.1 Alphaproteobacteria bacterium | reverse complement strand
CTGGCCAATGCTCAGAATATAGCAGCGATCAACGGCGGTCGTCATGTGAATCCTTGCCTTGCCGGAGACACAATTTATGCCTGGTCGGAAATTCTGGACARGGCGGCGTTAAAAGATCGCGATGACATGGGCGCGCTGCGTTGCCGGCTTGTGGCCCTGAAGGATAAGAAGCCGGATGACTTTCCTCATAAAACGGCTGACGGCAAATATGACCCGTGCGTGTTGCTGGACCTTGATATCTGGGTTCTTATGCCCAAAAGGAAAATATAAAATATTTTACCTCAGGCCAATGTAGTCCTTGCTCTGGATGGATAATCGTTTTATGAACAAGGGGGAATTGGGTGACTGTAAAAGTATGGATGTTATAAGCCGTACAATTATAATTTAAGAGGGAATAGCATATGACAACCATTAAGCGGCCTACCTCGCCGCATCTTCAGATATATAAATGGGGCSCGCATATGGCATTGTCCATATTGCACAGAGCTTCGGGCGTTGCCCTTGGCGGCGGCACGCTGCTGCTCGCCTGGTGGCTCATTGCCCTTGCCTCCGGGCCGGATGAATATGCCTTGTTTCAGGTTTGCATGAACAGTATTGCAGGCAAAATTGTCCTGATGGGGTTCACTTTGGCGCTGATGCTGCATTTATGTAACGGTATTCGTCATCTGTTTTGGGATATGGGCAAGGGGCTGGACGTTGAAACGACAGCCCGTACCAATATCATGGTGTTTCTGGGGACGGCTATCTTGACCGCTATCGCCTGGGTTATCGGCTACGGTTTGGTTTAGGGAGAGAAAATATGAGCTTTAAYACCCCTATAAGTAAGGTTCGCGGTTTGGGTTCKGCGAGRAATGGCACTCATCAYTGGTGGATGCAAAAGATCGCCGCCGTGGCCCTCATTCCCTTGACCATCTGGTTTGTGGCCTCAATCGTGCAAATGACCAACGCGGATTATTTCACGGTCAGGACTTGGTTGTCATCGCCGATACCGGCCATATTGATGTTGATATATATCGTGATTGCCATCTAKCACCTGCGCCTTGGGCTTCAGGCGATTGTCGAGGATTATATCCATAGCGAAGGTATGAAGGTTGGCCTTCAATTCTCCATATTATTTGGCTGTACCATCATTGCGGTGGCTTCCATATTTTCTGTTTTAAAAATTGCATTATAAGGCTTGGGACTAATGAGCAAGACATATGAAATAATTGATCACGTCTATGATGCCATTGTAATTGGCGCCGGCGGCGCGGGATTGCGGGCGGCCATGGGTATCGCGGAGAGCGGTCTGAAAACCGCTTGTATTTCCAAAGTATTCCCGACCCGTTCCCATACGGTTGCGGCCCAGGGCGGCATTGCCGCATCCCTTGGCAATATGGGCGAAGATAAATGGCAGTGGCATATGTATGACACGGTCAAAGGCTCTGACTGGCTCGGTGATCAGGACGCGATCGAATATATGATGCGTCAGGCCCCCGATGCGGTTTACGAGCTGGAACATATGGGCGTGCCTTTTTCGCGCACCGAAGAGGGCAAGATTTACCAGCGCGCTTTTGGCGGTATGACCACCAATTTTGGCGAAGGCGATCCGGCTTTGCGCACCTGCGCCGCCGCAGACCGCACCGGCCATGCCATGCTGCATTCGCTCTATCAGCAGTCTTTGAAATATGACACGGATTTTTATGTGGAATATTTTGCCATTGATCTGATTATGGTGGACGGCGCATGCAAGGGCGTTATTTGCCTTGATATGAATACGGGGAAATTGCATCGTTTTCGTTCCCATATGACGGTTTTGGCCACGGGCGGCTATAACCGGACGTATTTCTCGGCCACCTCAGCCCATACCTGTACTGGTGACGGCGGCGGCATGGTTATGCGCGCTGGTCTGCCCTTGCAGGACCTTGAATTTGTCCAATTCCACCCCACCGGAATTTACGGCGCGGGCGTTCTCATCACCGAAGGCGCGCGCGGCGAAGGCGGCTATCTGGTCAATTCGGAAGGGGAACGTTTCATGGAACGTTACGCGCCTTCTGCCAAAGATCTGGCCTCCCGCGATGTGGTCAGCCGTGCCATGTCCGTGGAAATTTCCGAAGGACGCGGCGTCGGGGAGCATAAAGATCATATCTTCCTGCATCTTGATCATTTATCCCCTGAAATTCTGCATGAACGTTTGCCGGGGATTTCAGAATCCGCGCGGATATTTGCGGGGGTTGATGTGACGAAAGAACCGATCCCTGTGGTGCCAACGGCCCATTATAATATGGGCGGCATACCATGTAATTATCACGGCGAGGTATTTAACCCGACCCCGGAAAATCCGGATCAGACGGTGCCCGGCCTTATGGCCGTGGGCGAGGCGGCCTGYGTTTCTGTTCACGGGGCGAACCGGCTTGGCTCCAACAGCCTGATYGACCTTGTGGTCTTTGGACGGGCGGCGGCGCATAGGGTGGCGGAAGTGGTCAAGCCTATGACAGCCCATACCGCCCTGCCTGATGATCATGCGGATATGGCCYTGGGAAGGCTGGAAAAATATCGYCTTGCCGAYGGSAATAYKCCAACCGCYGTGATCCGCGATAAAATGCAGCGAYTGATGCAGGCCAATTGYGCSGTWTTCCGTCAGCAGGACACGCTGGACAAGGGCTGCGAAGGCATTGATGAAATCTACGCGATGCTCAGCGATGTGAAAACCACGGATCGTTCATTGATTTGGAACAGCGACCTTATTGAAACACTGGAACTTGAAAATCTGTTGATGCATGCGGTCACCACCATGCATTGCGCGGCCAACCGCAAGGAAAGCCGGGGCGCCCACGCCCGGGAAGATTTTCCGGATCGCCATGACGATGAATGGATGAAGCATACCGCCGCATGGCTTGTGGACGGCAAAATCCGCATTGATTACCGTCCGGTGCATGAATATACATTGACCGATGAAATTGACTATATCAAACCCAAAGCACGTGTGTATTAAGGGCTCAAGGATTTAAAGATGGCTGAATTTAGACTTCCCGCAAACTCCACAGTGAAAAAAGGTAAAAATTTTAAGGCCGAGGCGGGCGCGACCAATATCCGCAAATTCAATGTCTATCGCTGGAATGAAGATGACGGGGAAAATCCGCGCCTTGACAGCTATGAAGTGGATATGGACAAATGCGGCCCGATGGTGCTGGACGGGCTTATCAAGATCAAGAATGAAATTGATCCGACCCTGACTTTCCGCCGATCCTGCCGCGAGGGGGTTTGCGGCTCCTGCGCCATGAATGTGGCGGGCACCAATACTTTGGCCTGCACCATGGCCAATGACGAAATTAAAGGCGATATCAATATCTATCCGCTGCCCCATATGGAAGTGGTCAAGGATCTGGTGACGGATTTGACGCATTTTTATGCCCAATATGCCTCCATCAAGCCGTGGATGCAGACGGTCAGCCCAACCCCGAGCGGGGCGGAGCGGCTGCAAAGCCCTGAAGACCGCGCCAAACTGGACGGCCTTTATGAATGTGTGCTGTGCGCCTGCTGCTCGACAAGCTGCCCGAGCTATTGGTGGAACAGTGATAAATATCTTGGGCCGGCAGTATTGTTGCAGGCTTACCGCTGGTTGGTGGACAGCCGCGATGAACATACGGGAGAGCGGCTCGATGATCTGGAAGACCCGTTTCGCCTGTACCGCTGCCACACCATCATGAACTGCACCAACACCTGCCCCAAGGGGTTAAATCCCGCCAAAGCCATCGCCGAAATTAAAAAGATGATGGTTGAACGGCAGGGGTAGCTATATGGAGAGAAGGGAGAGAGCAGTGATAAATAGTATACTGTCACCAATTTTCCTTGAGCATAAAGTGCAACCTTTTAAAAGGGGAAATTTATTTTGTTGCAGTTTACAACATACCTAAAGCCGTGGGAATCCTTATTCCACAAGACTTTGAATAGTTTTTTAGGACCGACTATTTAATTAAAATTTTACTGTATATGCTCTGTATAAGAAAAATAAGGCGACACCTATAAAATAGTATACCGCCTTATAAGAAATTCTCTGTTATTTTGCTTATGCTCTACGTTTCCGCATAATGCCAAGACCTAACAGTCCAAAGCCTAAAAGGGCAAGTGGGGCAGGCTCAGGTATAGTGGAAGTGGAGACAAAACTGCGGAAGAATATGTCAAAGCCAATACTTTGCTCATAAGAATTTATACCAAAAGCAGGATTTTTGAAATATGAAGCACCATTGGCATAATCGTTAGAACTTGAACCTATGCTATATCCTCCAAAGGCTTCAAAAGCAAGTACATCACCAATATTAACGGTGATGTTTGCTGCGGACAGATCAAACGTCATATAACCGTTGAGTGCACTACTTAGGGATACAGAAGAAATGACAGTAGAAGTAGGAGTACCGCTTAAGGTTGTTAGTAGTGCAAGGGTTAGCGCATCGCTTCCCATCACTTCAATTCTGTCCAATATACCATTAACTCCGACAGTGAATGTTTGCGCACGATTGAAACCAGTTCTACTGTTAACAAAAGTAACATTTTGAATTGGGCCTATTGATTCCTGATCAAGGACGATAGTTGCTTGTGCGCTAGACTGAAATCCAAAAATCAGCGCGATAGTTGCCAGGACCAAACATAAATTTAATTWTTTTTTCATTACTTTAATCTCTTACTCGTTTGCGTTAATGTGACTTCTGTATTATGTAAAAGTTTATAGATATAAAATATAAAACTCGAATATTTATAAATCATATGCAAATACTATGCCAATTATAAAAAATAAGGAGAGCGCTGGTATCTTCAGCTTGCATTCATATTGAGGCCTTTCAGAACTGTAAAGAATCCTGACACTTTTGGGGGGAATTTAGGGCATATTTTACACTTTTTATATATTTATGAATTACGGTGACAGTTTACTTTTATCGGCACGATCTCTTTTTTGACCTCTTTTTTTAGGACAGATACAGGGGACAGTATACACGAAGTCATCCTTTGCCAGGCAAAAGCGGAAGCGGGCAGGCCTTAAGCTTTTTGCCAGACAAAATCCTGTTCGCTGATCCACAGCCTG
>NVVM01000016.1 GCA_002402225.1 Alphaproteobacteria bacterium | reverse complement strand
TTAGGGTAATATTTATAGGGGATTGTTGGTAATGGTACGTATTAGAACTGAGTAAGTGAATTTAGAATATGGTTCTTGTTATAGTATTTAAGGTATTATGGGCGTGATTAGGAAGAATATGAACAAAGATATAGATCGTGCGTTAGCGCATTATTCAAAGATTAATTTTCAGAATGACCTGAAAAACCTGGACCTGAAAAATCTGGAAAAGGATGTGTATGGGCGGATATCCCAGAATCGGTATGACCGGAATGACCGGAAAAACATCATAGAGAGATGGTTTGGTATCCCGGCATCCTTGGGGGGGGTAGTATCCGATATTCCGTGTAAGTGACCATATGGGTTTATTTCCATCTTCAATATATTGAAGATGGAAAACGGTCGTGAAACAGGACGGCGAATTGGTTCAGTGCCTGCTTCCATGTTCTGCTCGGCATTGTCCACTTTTTTGCCGCATTGCGCAAGGCCAGATACAAAAGCTTGGTCGCGGCATCATCGTTCGGAAAATGCCCTCGGTTTTTGATGATCTTACGCAAGCTCATATTCAGACTTTCGATGGCATTGGTGGTGTAAATGATTTTGCGCACATCTTCAGGATAAGCAAAAAACGGGATAACCTGTTCCCAGTTCCGTCGCCAGATCGGCGCTATCGACGGGAACCTGGCACCCCATTTATCCTCAAACTCATCAAGCTGCAGGGCTGCCGCATCGGCGGTAGCGGCGCGGTACACAGCCTTGAGGTCTTTAGCCACAGCCTTGCGTTCCTTCCAGCCGACATAGTTGAGGCTGTTGCGGATCATATGGACAATGCAGGTCTGGACACTGACCTCGGGAAACACCGCCGTAATCGCATCCGGAAAACCCTTCAGGCCATCAACCACAGCGATAAACACGTCATTCACACCACGGTTTTTGATCTCATTCATCACGCGCAACCAGAATTTGGCGCCCTCGGTTTGTTCAATCCATAGGCCGAGAACTTCCTTGTGGCCCTCCATGGTAAAGCCCAGAGCCAGATAAACCGCCTTGTTGCGCACCGTACCCTCATCCCGGATTTTAACCCTGAGAGCGTCAAAAATGATGATCGGATAAACCTCATCAAGGGGACGTGTCTGCCAGTCACGAACCTCCTCCATCACTTCGTCAGTCACACGCGAGATCAGGTCTGGCGATACCTCGACACCGTAAAGTTCTTCCAGGTGGCCACGGATCTCACGCACTGACATGCCCCGGGCATACATCGAGATAATCTTGTCATCAAAGCCGTCAAAGCGGCGCTGGCCCTTCTTGATGATCTGCGGTTCAAAGCTGGCATCGCGGTCACGGGGCACGGCAATGGTCATATCACCGTCTTCGCCTGTGATACGCTTGCTCCCATGACCGTTACGGCTGTTGCCTGACTTGCGGCCTTGGGGGGCGTGGGCCTCATAACCAAGATGATCGGTTAGTTCGGCACTTAAAGCCCGTTCAACAAGGGCTTTCTTTAAAGCCTTGAAAAGTCCTTGTTCGCCCAGTAAATCTTCCGGGTTTTTGTAGTCCTTTAAAAGTTCGTCAATAATCTCTTGCTTGATAGCCATGGTAATTCCTCCCTTTCGTGGAGTTATAACATGGCCACTTACACAGTTAATAGGATACGCTCTTTTGTCTGGGAATTTACCAGCATCTTTTTCATATTAATTTTGATTCCTGCCATACTCTATCTGGATCACCGTTATCCTATCGCAACCTCTAAATGGAAAAGGCGACTGCTTCTTCATATCCCGGCCAGCATGATCTTCTCCCTCATTCATGTTACGGGTATGGTGTATTTCAGAAAGATTTTATATTTCCTGATGGGGCATCATTATGACTTTGGCAATTTGCCTCTGGAATTGCTTTATGAATATCGCAAGGATGTCATGACCTATACCACCATATTATTTATCATTTATGGCTATCGTGAAATCATGCGATTAAGAAGCGGCGAGGCGCAACTTATCCATAATACAAAAAAAACAACACAGGATGATAGAATATTGGTGAGCAAATCCGGTGTTTATTTCTTTTTAACCCCCAGATCCATCGACTGGATTGAAGCCGCTGGAAATTATGTGGAAATCCATGTGAACAGCAACAGCCACATGTATCGCGGCACCATGAAACAGCTATTAACCCGCCTGCCACAACCTGACTTTATTCGTGTCCACCGATCCTATATCGTCAATCAGGATCGTATTCAGAAAGTCCAACCCGCCGCCAATGGTGATCAATGGCTAACGCTGACAACCGGCAAAAAATTACGCCTGTCCCGTAGATACCGCCATAACCTTGCCAATGGCGCGCCTAAACATCCAGATTAGACACATTAAGCGCATTGCTCTGGATAAATTCGCGCCGTGGTTCCACCACATCCCCCATCAATTTGGAGAATATTTCGTCGGCGGTATCCGCGTGATTGATCTTCACCTGCAACAAGGTTCGCGCCTCCGGATCAAGGGTCGTTTCCCAAAGCTGTTCAGGATTCATTTCCCCAAGCCCCTTATAACGCTGAATTGACTGTCCTTTACGGCCGTAAGTCATAACCAGTTTCATCAAATCGCTGGGCAAAGTAATGTCATGAATATCTTCTTTGCGGCTAATGGTCGATGTCTTGTCGAATATCTCTTTAAGCGCTGGCGTGGCATCATTCAGCGCCCGCGCCTCAACAGAATTGATAAAAGCGCTGTCGATGAGGTAGGTATCTTCAATACCGCGGATTTCCTGAGTGAAGATGACACCGTCACCTTCCGCATCAAGGATGCCGACCCAGCTATCTTCGCCTTCACCCGCCTTTATATTCATGCGTCTGGCCACATCCGCAATGGCAAGCTCCGCCTGTGCATTATCCTGCAATATGGCGGGGTTTAAGGCGCCGGCGAGCGCCAGCTCCTCAATTAGTTCCAGATTATACCGGCTAGGAACATGGGTCAATATTCGGCTTATTTTCCGTACGGACTCCACCAGCCCCATCAAATCATTGCCGGCAATCTGTGTGCCGTCATGAAGCCTGAGCACCATTTCACCCAAAGACTGCTGTATCAAATGATCTTCCAGTGAGGGGTCATCCTTCAGGTAAACTTCGGATTTACCCCGCGCCACTTTATACAGCGGCGGCTGGGCAATATACAAATGGCCCCGCGTAATCAATTCGGGCATCTGGCGGTAAAAGAACGTCAGCAGCAGGGTTCTGATATGCGCCCCGTCCACATCGGCGTCGGTCATGATGATGATTTTATGATAGCGCAATTTTTCAATATTAAAATCTTCGCGGCCAATGCTGGTGCCCATGGCGGTGATTAAGGTGCCAATTTCCTGAGATCCCAGCATGCGGTCAAACCGCGCCCGCTCCACATTAAGGATTTTACCTTTCAGCGGCAAGATCGCCTGATTTTTCCGCGAACGGCCCTGCTTGGCAGAGCCCCCCGCAGAATCCCCTTCCACCAGAAATAATTCTGATTTCGCCGGATCGCGTTCCTGACAATCCGCAAGTTTTCCGGGCAGGGATGATATGTCCAACGCCCCCTTGCGGCGGGTAAGATCACGGGCTTTGCGGGCCGCTTCACGCGCCGCCGCCGCCTCAACAATTTTACCAATGATAATTTTGGCTTCCTGCGGATGCTCCTCAAACCATATGCTCAGCTTTTCATTCAGCAGACTTTCAACCACGGGGCGCACTTCTGATGAGACCAGCTTGTCTTTGGTCTGGGACGAGAATTTCGGATCCGGCACCTTCACAGACAAGACGCAGGTCAGGCCCTCACGGCTGTCATCACCGCTTATGGAAACCTTTTCCCGTTTGGCAATGCCGGTTTCATTGGCATAATTATTAATGGTACGGGTTAAAGAGGCCCGAAATCCTGCCAGATGGGAGCCGCCATCTCTTTGCGGTATATTATTGGTGAAGCACATGACATTTTCATGATAACTGTCATTCCATTGCAAGGCACACTCAAAAATAATGTCATTTTTTTCTCCGCGAACCGTGATCGGTTCCGGCAAAAGCGAATTTTTGCTGCGATCAAGATATTTAACATAAGAGGTAATGCCRCCTTCATARTAAAGTTCRACCTCCTCTTTTTCCGCATGACGGTTATCCTGCAGCTTAATGCGCACACCGGAATTCAAAAAGGCCAATTCCCGAAAACGATGAACCAGTTTTTCAAAATCAAATTCAATATTGCCAAAGGTGGAAAGAGACGGCATGAAAGTCACCTTGGTGCCCGTCTGGCCCTTCGCTTCGCCAACCACGGCAAGATCTTCTACCGCATCCCCATTTTCAAACCGCATGAAATGTTCTTTATCATTGCGCCAGATAACCAGTTCAAGATGGTCGGACAGGGCATTGACCACCGACACGCCAACRCCGTGCAAYCCGCCSGARAYCTTATAGSWRTTSTKATCAAAYTTACCRCCMGCATGKAGCTGRGTCATRATCACYTNNNCGGCGGMTRMRMCKNNNTCTTCTTCRTGKATWYCYACCGGAATTCCSCGGCCRTTATCGGTCACCGAAAGCGAGCCGTCAGGATTAAGCGTAACCAAGACAAGGTCGCAATAGCCCGCCAGAGATTCATCAATGGCATTGTCAGAAACCTCAAACACCATATGATGAAGGCCCGATCCATCTTCGGTATCGCCAATATACATGCCCGGGCGTTTGCGCACCGCATCGAGGCCCTTCAGAACCTTGATGGAATCCGCGCCATATTCTTCTGCGCCTTCGGTAGCATCCTTCATTTTAATTTCGTCAGACATAAACCCTTGTCCTTTAATATATGGTGCCAAATAAAATTATTTTATAGTTTGGCAAAAAAAGTCATTCTTCCGTCACTTTGCTATTTTCCACTTGATAATAGCACGCACAGCCTTCTAGTTCGTCAAACAATATCCGGTCTGTCCCCGTAAGCCAGACCTGAGACCCCAGTGCGGCAAGTTCATCAAACAACGAAGCCCGCCGAACCTTATCAAGATGCGCCGCCACCTCATCCAAAAGTAATATCGGTGCCGCGCCAAAGGATGTAGCCGTAATGCGCGCGCTGGCAAGCGTAATCCCGATCAGCAAGGCCTTTTGTTCGCCCGTTGAACAAAGGGCGGCAGGCATATTTYTGTCCTTGTGATGGACAATAAGATCTGTTTTATGGGGGCCGGCATGCGCCCGGCCACTTCGGGCATCAGCACCGCGCCCGTCCCGCAAAACCTTGCGAAAATCATCTTCCACCGCAAGGGCCGGGCCCGCCAGCAGGCCATTTTCAAGCAAGCCGCGCGCCGTCAATATGGCACGGGGAAAAGATGATGTGCTTTCTTCTATGGCAACGGCCAGCCTGTCCATGGCATCCAGCCTTGCCGCCGCCACCGCAACGCCGTGTTCCGCCATGCGCCCTTCCAAAGCGTCCAGCCAGACGCCATCACCTGCCCCTGAGCCATCCTGCAAAAGCCGGTTTCTTTCGCGCATGACCCGCTCATAGGCATTAACCTGACGCATATGAGAAGAGTGAAAATTGGCGACAATCCTGTCCAGAAAACGTCTGCGTCCTGAAGGGGCCTCTATGAACAGACGATCCATCTGCGGCGTCAGCCAGGCCACTTGTAAAATAGCGCCAAATACGGCGGGGCTTGCGCCATTCTCACCGTCGATACGGACAATACGCTTATCTCTTTGATTGCTGTCTTTGGCATTAATATCTTTAGGGAAATCAGCGTCATGTAAAGCCACTTGCTCCTGACCAGACACCATTCCGGTGCCAAGATTCATGGTGCCATCCGGCGTTTCCAGACGGGCGGCCACGGCCCACAGCGATGGGTGAGAACGGCCTGACGGATTATTCTCTTCCGAATTTTCTATATTGCCCGTGGCCAACCGGCTGACTTCTGAGAGTCGGCACCCGCGAAGGCCCCGGCCCGAAGACAAAAAGGACAAGGCCTCGAGGATATTGGTTTTACCGGCCCCGTTTGGCCCTGTCAGCACAACAGACCGCGATTCCGGCACAAGCGTGACCCGCCCATAAGACCGAAAATCTGTCAATTGCAAACGCCCCACATAAAGATCCGGCACGCCAAACTTCCTGCGCGCCGCACCCATGGGGGGGAATTCACGGGTTTCTTGCCGATTATGCGGCCTTATTTTATCAAGCTGCACCAGATTGCTCACCGGGCCCTAATATTCTGCGCATGTTTCGCCATCACACTCTCATCACACTCTCATGGGCATGAGAACATAAAGCGCGCCATCATCGGTCAAATCTTTCAAAATAGTCGGTGCCGTAGAATCCGCCAGCACCAACTGCGCCACATCGCCTTCTATCTGGCTTAGAATATCCAGCAAATAGCGGGAATTAAAGCCGATTTCCATATCGTCCGCAGCATATGATGCGGCGACCTCTTCCTTGGCTGTGCCCTGATCGGGACTATTGACAGAAAGCTTCAAATTTCCCTCACTTAAGGATAATTTAATAGAGCGGGTTTTTTCCGTGGAAATCGTTGAGACCCGATCCACGGCCTCCGCAAATTGTTTACTGTCAATTTCCATTATCTTGTCGTTCCCTTCGGGGATAACGCGGCTATAATCGGGAAAGGTGCCATCAATCAATTTAGACGTGAGCACAATATCCGCAAAGGTGAAACGGATTTTTGTTTCAGACAGGGATACGTTAACGTCACCCTCAAATTCATCCATCAATTTGCGCAATTCGCCCACAGTCTTACSCGGCACGATAACGCCCGGCATGCCGCCTGATCCTTCAGGTTGTTCCATATCAAAGCGTGCCAGACGATGGCCGTCCGTGGCCACCCCGCGAAGGACAGCGCCGCCGTCATCATCTTCGGCCGTATGAAGATAAATACCATTGAGGTAATACCGCGTTTCCTCCGTCGAAACCGCAAAACGCGTCTTGTCAATCAGGCGCTTTAAATTTGCGGCGGGCACATCAAATACATGGGGGAAATCGCCCTCGGACATCACCGGAAAATCTTCTCGCGGCAGGCAGGATAGCGTAAAACGCGAGCGACCCGCCCGGATGGTCAATCGCTGACTGTCTTCGTCATAGGCCAGCTCCACCTGCGCGCCGTCCGGCAATTTACGAACAATATCATAAAGCGTATGCGCCGGCGCGGTAATCCCCCCCGGCAGGGCCGTTTGTGCCGTGACCGCTTCTGAAATAGCCAGATCAAGATCAGTCGCGGCCAGATTCAGCTGCCCCCCATCGCATTCCAGCAAAACATTGGATAAAATCGGGATCGTATTGCGTTTTTCCACAACACTCTGGATGTGACCCAGTGATTTTAACAACGCACTTCGTTCAATAGTAAGCTTCATATTTTATTCGCGCTTCTCATCTTCATGTTTACTTATTTTTGATCATCACCTTCAGGCACAAAAGGCCATTATGCTCAAACCAATATCATGACCCTTATTGCCCACAGACCCTAGCATATTGACCGGAACGATCAAAGGTTTTTTTGGGGTTTAAGCTGTCAATTTCTCCCGAGTCGCGCCGATACCACACGCCGCCGTCAACGGATGAGTCTCTGGCTTAAGAAATGATATGAATCAGGTGCCTAAAATTCGTTCAAGATGTTGAATATCTTCCTCCAGAACGCTATCGGCGAGGCGCAGTTCATCAATACGCTTTACCGCATGCATAACGGTCGTATGATCACGTCCCCCGAATTGCCGCCCAATATCCGGCAAGGATTTTGCCGTCAATTGCTTTGCCAGATACATGGCGACCTGACGCGGGCGTGCCACCAGACGGGCGCGCCGCGCAGACAGAAGGTCGGACAAGCGGATATTAAAATAATCCGCCACACGGCGCTGTATTTCATCAATATTAACCCGCCGCACATTAGCCCTGAGCAAGTCCTGTAATACTTCCTGCGTCATTTCAAGCGTTATGGGGCGGCCAATGAGGGTTGCATGGGCGATCATCCTGTTTAGCGCGCCTTCCAATTCCCGCACGTTGGAGGTAACCTTACGGGCCAGAAATTCAAGCACGGATGAGCTGATGTCCACTTCCGGGATTTTATTGGCCTTTTGCTGCAGAATGCCAAGGCGAAGTTCATATTCGGTCGGATGGATATCCGCCACCAGACCCCAGCCAAGGCGCGAGCGTATGCGCTCCTCAATACMCTCCATATCGGTCGGGGAACGATCCGCAGAAATAATCACCTGCCGCCGATGGTCAATCAGCGCATTAAAAGTATGAAAAAATTCTTCCTGGGTGGATTGCTTGTTGGCAATGAATTGCAGGTCATCAATCATCAAAAGATCCACAGAACGGAATWTCTGTTTGAATGACATNGTATCTTTATAGCGAATGGAGCTGACGAATTGATACATGAATTGCTCTGCGGACAGATAAACCACGCGGCGGGACGGGAAGGCCAGCCGGTTGGCCCAGGCGATGGCATGCATCAGATGCGTCTTGCCAAGACCAACGCCCCCGTGCAGAAATAACGGATTAAAATGCACATCATCATTTTCCGCAACACGCCGCGCCGCCGCATAGGCCAGCTCGTTAGATTTACCAACCACAAAACTGTCAAAGGTAAAGCGCGGATCCAGCGGCGCGCSGAACTCGCTCTCTGCGACCTCATTTACGCCTGTTGTCTGGTTTTTCTGTTTATGAGACGTTTCACTACCCGCCGCATCGTAAGATGAATTTTGCCGTTCAACGCCGCCGGCCTCGGAACTGCTGTCCGCCGTGAAGCCGGACAAAACAATGAAGCTGATATCCGATACGTCAGAAWTTTCATCTCTCCAGACATGCCTGATGCGATCGGCATAATTTGATTCCAGCCAATTGCGCATGAAACGCGTTGGCGCCGCCATCACCGCACAGCCATCCTCAATATTAACCAGCGCCAGCGGTTTAAACCAGCTGYTAAAAACGCTGTCATCAAACTCCGCCCGTAATCTGCCTAGAACCCTTGCCCAGTCCGCTTCCATTCCCATTCCCATAATTTCTTTTTGCGCTGCCACAACCAAACTCATTTTTTGCTATACCCCTGCCCATTAATTTTCTATTTTTATTTTACCCCGACTAGCCCTGCACCCACGGAAGTCCCGCCGCCTTCCAGCCGCTTTTTATGCCCCTATGACCGTCATGATCCCGCACCCCTTCAAAGCCATGCAGAATATTGAAACATTTTTCAAAACCCGATGCGACCATCGCGGCGGCCGCCGATTGGGAGCGCACCCCTGACCGACATAGAAAATAAAGTGGCCAGTCCTTCTGTATGGCTTGACCACCCAAGGTTTGCGCCATAATCATCTGAGAAAAATTCGGATTTATTTCCATATGCGGAAATTCCTGCCAACTGATTAATAGCGGTGACTTGCCAAGTTCTGACAAATCACATGTGCCAACGAAAGTCCATTCAGCCTGCGTACGAACATCCACCAATATGGCTTTATCCTCCGCAGAAAGGGCTGCCCAGACCTCTTCAACCGACACATCACCCGTATAATTCATGACTTGTTTCTCAACATTTATTTCTTTTTATTTTTATTTTTTTGGCTGCAGGCAAAAAAATCCCCTGATAAACCCCTTGCTCCGCTTCACATCATTATGCGATTCAGATTTCTCACATTGTTTGTTATGAATATTGTGGTTTGTGATGTCGATAAATCCCTCTTGAACCAATCATAAGTTACATGTCCCATAATTTTCTGGCAAGGGGTTCATCTTAAAATAATCACTATTGATGGACAGAATATGGCTTGACTTAAGGGTAATATACCACATCTTGTGTGATGCATAATAGTCACAGCTGTCCCATTTTGACATGACCCAAAATTCATCCGGCCTGAGGGCAATTTCGTGCAAAAAAATAGCTGAACCGGCAATGGTTCAGCTTATCTTTTCGGATTCTATGCGGGACTCGCCGGATATGTTCAGGCGACTCGGGAAATATAAACCTTAATATTATGCCGAAAGAGCTTTCACCCGTTTCGCCAGACGGGAAACTTTACGGGAAGCTGTTTTCTTGTGCATGACGCCCTTTGTCACGCCGCGCATCAATTCAGGTTGCGCCGCCTTCAACGCCGCACTGGCTTCTTCTGCGTTTCCGCTTTCCAGAGCCAGTTCAACATTTTTAACAAAAGTCCGAATCCGGCTTTTACGTGATTTATTAACTTCTGCGCGCCGGGCATTGGCGCGAATTCTTTTTTTAGACTGAAGTAAATTAGCCATCAGGAGTGCCTGTCTTTCTTTGCAATAGCCCGAATTCTCTACTGTTTATATCGTTTCAGGAGAATCAGGGGCTGTAAATTTTTTTGATCCAATTTCAAGTGGTGGCTTATAACCATGACCAACCCATTGGTCAACAAGCTTTTCAAGATATTTGCTCAAAAAAACAGGGCCATAAACCAAAAGGCGGGGACTTCCTGCAAGAAATGCCCGCCYWYMMSGKYTYGGKSYGSYTRYYYMTGKKSGMMKKKRRYNCGTTCTTKYMTSTRYKWMWSCCSYCMKMSSKTMWTYKNGGTCKNCCGTDGCWRAMRRWSAATGAAAAACCCGGCGCTCAAACATAACGCCCTCTTTCAAAGTGGTTTCATAGGCCTTATTTACACTTTCCTTGGCGATCATCACAGACGGCAGAGAAAGATCGGCAATCTTGCGGGCCGTCTTCATGGCTTCTTCTACCAGATCATCCACAGGGATTATTCGGCTGACCAGTCCCGAACGCTCGGCCTCTTCAGCATCCATCATCCGGCCTGTAAGCACCATTTCCATGGCTTTTGATTTGCCCACAAAACGGGTCAGGCGCTGGGTGCCGCCGGCACCCGGTATAACGCCCAGCTTAATTTCCGGCTGACCAAATTTGGCATTATCAGCCGCCAGAATAAAGTCGCACATCATGGCCAACTCGCACCCACCGCCAAGCGCATAACCCGCAACCGCCGCAATGATTGGCTTGCGGCAACGAGAAGCCTCTTCCCAATTGGCCGTAATAAAGTCATTCATATAGGCGTCCACAAAATTCATGGCTTGCATTTCCTTGATGTCCGCGCCGGCCGCAAAAGCCTTGGAACTGCCTGTAATAACAATGGCACGGATATCATCATCGGCCTCAAAAGCCCGAAGTGCAGAGGTAAGCTCATCCATAAGCTGACCATTCAAGGCATTCAGGGCCTCAGGTCGGTTTAATGTGATCAAGCCCACGGGCTTATTGCTATCAACCAAAATCATTTGGTAGGGCATACCATTACTCTCCTTAAATATTACCTGTTATTATAATCGTTATTCAAAATTTATCCGGATATATATGGTCTGTCTAAAATATACAAGCTGCCGTTTCCCCATTTAAGCAAAGCGGGTATCATTCCGGATTAACAGAGAAATATATCACCGTTTGCGTTTTTTCTTCGAGGACCCTCATCTTCAGAATTTCCCCGCCCCGCCGCATCATAAGGCAACGCTTTTTACAATCCGCGCCGTCGGTTACGGTGTCAATTTCTTTCCTTGGCATTTGATCCCATGCCAGAGACGGCAAAACCAGTTGATAAAATTCGAATGCTTTTTGCGCGCCAATGGGCCCCACAACGCGAATCTGAATAATGCGACCTTCGGGGGTATCAAATACCACGCGGCTGTCATCGTCTTCAGCGTAATCTGGCATCAGGGGAATATCCAAAGCGGATAACAACGGCTCTTCTGCGGATGCCGCGAAAATCCCGCCCCAAGATATAAGCCAGAATATAAGCAAGGATATAAGCAACAAAACCAATGCGGAACGGCGCATCATATATAAAAAAGAATCATGAATCATGACCGCAGAATAGCTAATCTTGACAAGCAGGACAATGAAATGTCGATCTATTGCTTTGAATGATCCGTTCAATCTTGTGAGGGCATCCCGAATTAACGCAATTTTCGCCAGCCCGGCCATAGACTTTAAAGCTATGTTGAAAATATCCCAGTTCCCCATCCACACGGGCATAATCCTTTAAGCTGGAGCCGCCGGCCTTGATGGSRWYSKCYRRMAYMAGRCGKWYWATYSGYRCMRWKKKAYSYGSYYCCKWSYSSSYWAYYKKRYAGGCYWKKCKTYSGGGRGARAKSCCKGCCYGRWACARGGCTTCRCAGACATAGATGTTGCCCAAACCGGCAACGACTCGCTGATCCAGCAGAATAGTCTTAATCGGAGATCGGCGATTAATGATTTTCTCATATAAATATTGCCCGTTAAATTCATTGCCCAGAGGCTCCGGCCCCATTTTACAAAATAGCGGATGCTGATCTAGTTCATCCTGGCCGCATAATGTCATCAGGCCAAATCGGCGGGGATCATTAAAAATAATCAGATCATGGCGATCCGTTTCCAAAATAATATGATCATGTTTTTCAAATTTATCCGGGTGATCTCTGTCCGCTGCGGCTTTTAAGGTCATTTTGCCTGACATGCCCAGATGGCAGATAAGAATTTCCCCCTGATCAAGGTGAAACAGCAGATATTTCGCCCGCCGGGTAATCTGTTCCACCTTCCGGCCCCGCAGCCGGGCCGCGAAATTTTCCGGCAGCGGTATCCGCAGCTTATCGCGCCGCTGGATCACCTGAAAAAGCCGCCGGCCTTCCAGCAGGGGAATGATGCCGCGCTTCACAGTTTCGACTTCTGGCAATTCGGGCATTGTCGGTATCTTTCTACTTTATTCACGTTAAAGAACTGGCATAGGGTGAACCAGTGGTTTATGTTTCGCAACATGATAAAGGAAAATGACCCCAATAACACAGAGCAAACCACTCATTTTGGTTTCAGGACTGTGGATAAAGCCAGTAAACAAGGTCTGGTCCGTAATGTATTTGACAGCGTGGCCAAAAAATATGACGTAATGAATGACGTGATGAGCGGCGGATTGCACCGGTTATGGAAAGAGGACATGATTCGCACGCTTCGACCAGAACCCGGCATGAACTTGCTGGATGTGGCCGGCGGCACCGGGGATATTGCCTTTCGGTTTCTGGARGCTGCGAACAAACGCGGCGGCGATGATTCTGCATCTGATTTTAAAGCGGCCAAAGTCACCGTTTGTGATATTAACGCGCAAATGCTGGATGTGGGGCGGGACCGGGCCATTGACCGGGGGATATTGAAGAATATTGACTGGGTCTGCGGCAATGCCGAATCGCTCGCCTTTCCAAGCAGCCGTTTTGAGGCCTATACCATCGCTTTTGGCATTCGCAATGTCACCAATATTGATAAGGCCCTGGCCGAGGCTTACCGTATATTAAAACCGGGCGGGCGATTCTTATGCCTTGAGTTCAGCAAACTGGACATGCCGTTTCTGGATAAAATATATGAGGCCTATAGCTTTCATCTACTCCCAAGGTTCGGGGAAATGATCACGGGTGACCGGGAGTCATATCAGTATCTGGTGGAATCCATTCGCCAGTTCCCGCCTCAGGAAAAATTTAAAGTCATGATCGAAGAGGCCGGATTTAAACGGGTGACCTACCGCAATATGACCGGCGGCATTGTCGCCCTACATTCCGGCTGGAAGATATGATATGCTGAAAAGCCTGCGCCATATGGGTCATTTGATCCGGATTGCTTTTGTGCTGAGTCGCCATGATGCCCTGATGGACTTACTGTCATTATTTGGCCCGCAGCCCAAGGCGTTGAGCCGCCTTCGCAAGCTCCGAAAATTTAAAATACCCTCCTCAGAAGAGAAGCCAGGCCATAATCTTGTGGAGGCTTTCCAGTCCCTAGGCCCCAGCTTTATCAAAATCGGCCAGGCCATGGCCACCCGTCCTGATATCGTCGGGCCAGAAATGGCGCGTGATCTCATGCGCCTGCAAGACAAGGTTCCTGCCTTTCCCGGCAAAGAGGCCGTGCGAATTATCGAACAGGAATTAGGCGCGCCCCTGAGTGAGTTATTTAAAGAATTTGACCAAGAGCCTGTGGCTGCCGCCTCAATCGCTCAGGTTCATTTTGCCACCACAACAGAGGGCCGCTCCGTCGCCGTAAMKKTWTYKCSMCCKGRMWWTGWAAWAGMMWYTKCMMRMKAMTTKKWAWKWYWKYWRTSKCYMRYMSKRWWTRTGKWKMKTTYWWYSSMYRAASMGYSRYSRTTKWWASMYMYRKYWSTKKTTGAAACCATTTCTGAAACCATCGCCCTTGAACTGGACCTGCGCTATGAGGCTGCCGCCGCATCAGAGTTAAAGAGCAATAGCGCGGGCAATGCGGATTATACAGTTCCCGACGTGGATTGGGATCATACCAGCCGGCGTATATTATGCACCAGCCTTGTGAAGGGTATTCCCTTTTCCCGCAAAGATGAC
The DNA here is from genome assembly GCA_002402225.1 of Alphaproteobacteria bacterium. Lineage (GTDB taxonomy): Bacteria > Pseudomonadota > Alphaproteobacteria > Sphingomonadales > Emcibacteraceae > Paremcibacter. Next base: position 25,662 of record NVVM01000016.1, on the reverse strand, counting down.
ATTGCAAAGGCCGGATATAGCGCGAAGGCCCTGGCCGAAGGTTTGATCCATAGTTTCTTGACCCAAGCCTTAAATTTCGGATTTTTCCATGCGGACTTGCATCAAGGCAACTTATTTGCCTGCGAGGACAATAAAATCACCGCCATTGATTTTGGTATTATGGGCCGCATTGACAAAAAAACTCGCCGCTGTCTGGCGGAAATTCTTTATGGCTTTATCACCGAAGATTACGGCCTGATTGCCCGCGCCCATTTTGACATTGGCTATGTGCCGAATGATCAGTCTCTGGAAAAATTCACTCAGGCCATTCGCGCCATTGGCGCCCCTATCGCCGGAAAGCCGGTTGCGGAAATTTCCGTGGGTAAATTACTGGCTCAGCTTTTTGAAACCACCGAAACCTTCAATATGCAGACCCAGCCACAGCTTATTTTGCTGCAAAAAACCATGGTTACCGTTGAAGGCGTGGCGCTTGACCTCTATCCACAAATCAATATGTGGGAAGCCTCGCGCCCGATCATCGAAAAATGGATGCTTGATAATCTGGGCCCTAAGGCCAAAATCCGTGATTTTACCGAAAAGGCACTTGATAGCTTAAATCGAATCCCGAAAATTCTGGATGATCTGGAGGGGTTGGCCCATTCCGCCCGAACAGCAAAACATCTCCAAAATAATCACACCTTGAAACTGTTCTTATACGGCCTTCTGGGCGGGATTACCGGCAGCCTTGTTTTTTACGGCCTCTACACATATTCTAATTAACATCATTTTTTCGTAGTTCTATTGATTTTACGGTTTTTTCTTCTTACATTGGATATATGACCCAAAAAAATACAACATCTAAAAATAAAAGTCCCCAAAATACGAGTCCTCTGGACGGAAAACGATTGTTGCTCATCATTGGCGGCGGCATTGCGGCCTATAAATGCCTTGACCTTATTCGCCGGCTGAAAGAGAAGGGCATGACGGTGCGCGTGATCTTAACCCGCAGCGGCGCAGAATTTGTCACGCCCCTGTCCATCAGCGGCCTCAGCGGCGAAAAGGTCTATACGGATTTATTCTCCCTGACCGATGAAATCGAAATGGGCCATATCCGCCTGTCACGGGAAGCTGACCTTGTTTTGGTGGCCCCCGCGACGGCTGATATGATGGCCAAAATGGCGGCGGGCCTTGCCGACAATCTGGCAACCACCGCTTTGCTGGCCACCGATAAGCCTGTGATGATCGCGCCGAGCATGAACAGCCGCATGTGGGAACATGCCGCGACCCGCCGTAACCTGCAGCAATTAAAAGAAGACGGGGTTCACATCATTCCGCCCGGCAGCGGCGAATTGGCCTGCGGCGAAGAAGGCACAGGCCGACTGGCTGAGGTGGATGACATGATAAGGGCCATAGAGTTTTTTTTTGAGCCATCGGGAGCCTTAACGGGCAAACATATCCTGATCACCGCTGGCCCCACATACGAAGCCATTGATCCGGTGCGCTATATCGCCAATCGCTCATCCGGCAAACAAGGTTACGCCATCGCCCGCGCGCTCGCGGCCTTGGGGGCAAAAGTGACACTGGTTTCCGGCCCGACAAATCTTGCCGCGCCCTCAGGCCTCCAAACAATCCCCGTTGAATCCGCCGCCGAGATGCTGACCGCCTGCCGGAATGCCCTGCCCGCAGATGTGGCCATCTGCGTCGCGGCGGTTGCCGATTGGCGGGTGTCAAACTGCGCGGGCCAGAAAATCAAGAAACAGGATGGTAGTTTGCCTGCCTTACAGCTCACAGAAAATCCCGATATCCTGAAAATCCTCAGCACGGACAAAGTCAACAGGCCGGAACTTGTGATTGGTTTTGCTGCCGAAACGGAAAATATCGCGGCGAACGCACAAGCCAAACTCAAAAGAAAAGGCTGTGACTGGATTATGGCCAATGACGTGTCAACCACGGACGGCCCCTCTGTCATGGGCGGGGATTATAACAAAGTGATATTATTCACCGGCCAAGGTAAAGACAGAGAAGACTGGCCCCCGGGCCATAAAGATGAAATTGCAAAGAATTTAGCCCAGAAGATAGCTGAATTTTACGCATAACATGACATAGATCAGGAACATATAATGATACAGGTTGATTTTCAACAGCTGCCCCATGGTGAGGGATTAAAACGGCCGGAATATGAAACGGCACGCAGCGCGGGCATGGATCTTATGGCGGCGATCAGTGATGACCTTATTCTGAAGGCGGGCCTGCGGCTTTTGGTGCCGACCGGCTTTGCCATGGCACTGCCCCCTGGACTTGAGGCGCAAATTCGGCCCCGCTCGGGCCTTGCCTGGAAGCATGGCGTAACCGTCTTGAACAGCCCCGGCACCATTGATGCGGATTATCGGGGTGAGGTAAAAATCATCCTGATCAATCATGGCGTGGAAGATTTCACCATCACCCGCGGCATGCGTATGGCGCAAATGGTCATCGCCCCCGTCACCCAAATCACATGGGCGGCGCGGGACAGCCTTGATGATACCGATCGCGGGGCCGGGGGTTTTGGCTCAACCGGGACAAAAAGCTAACCAGAGGAGGTCACTATGTTTCGCCTAACCAAACGGATGATTTATGCTTTGGAAGCTGTTGTGGATGTGGCCTATAATGGCCGCACGGGGCCGGTGCAATCCAGAGACATCACCCGCCGGCAGGAGATTCCGCAGCGTTACCTTGAACAGGTGATGCAACAATTGGTTCGCGCCGGCATATTAAAAGGTGTCAGAGGCCCCAAGGGCGGCTATAATCTGGCACGGGAAAGACGGCGGGTATCCGTTGGCGAGATTGTTCAGGTGGTCAATAATATGGATTTGAAAAAAGACAAAAAAGAAGCCATGTCCCAGTCCCCCATGGGGATCAAGGTCATCAATCCCCTGATTGAAAGCCTGAACAGGGACATTCTTGAAAAACTTAATCAAGTGACATTACAGGATTTATGTCAGCAAGCCATGAATGAAGGTGTCGAAACAGATACCACAAATAATTTCACATTTACCATCTAACGACAGGAGGCAGAATATGCCAACTTCAGATAAAATTACAGACATTGGCACCAAGGGCCGAGGTAAAATTTACGACAATATTATTGAAACCTTGGGCAACACCCCGCTGGTACGCCTCAATCATTTAGGGCAAGAGGGCAACTCAAAACGGGCGGATATTTTACTTAAGCTGGAATTTTTCAATCCTTTGGGCTCGGTCAAGGACAGAATAGGGGCGGCGATGATTGCCGACCTTGAAAAACAAGGAAAAATCAAAGCATCCACCAAAATTATTGAGCCAACATCCGGCAATACCGGCATTGCGCTGGCCTTTGTTTGCGCGGCCAAAGGCTATGACCTGACCCTTGTGATGCCGGAAAGCATGTCGCTGGAACGGCGCAAAATGCTGCTTATACTGGGCGCGAAACTTGAACTGACCCCGGCCCCGCTTGGCATGAAAGGGGCCATTGCGCGGGCAGAAGAAATGGTGGCCTCCAGCGGTGATGCCGTCATGCCTCAGCAATTTGCCAACCCCGCCAACCCGGCCATTCATGAAATAACAACGGCCCGGGAAATCTGGAATGATACGGGCGGCAAGGTGGATGTTATCATATCAGGCGTTGGCACCGGCGGAACGATTACCGGCGTGGGCCGGGCCTTAAAAGAAAAAAATCCGGATATTCATATGATCGCGGTTGAGCCGGAAGACAGCCCGATTCTATCCGGCGGACAGCCCGGCCCCCATAAAATTCAGGGCATCGGGGCCGGATTTATCCCTGAAATACTGGCGACTGAATATGTGGATGAAGTCTTGACCATCGGCAATGAAACCTCTTTTGAAGTAGCCCGAAATGTGGCGAAATATGAAGGCATCCCCGTGGGGATTTCATCGGGTGCCGCCGTCGCCGCCGCCCTTGAGATAGCAGAACGCCCCGATATGAACGGCAAAACCATTGTCGTCATTATTCCCTCTTTCGCAGAACGGTATTTATCAACCCCGTTGTTTGAGGGACTATAAAAAATCATGGCGAAGGTAATTTTACGCGTTCAGGGGACAGAATCTACGCTTGCCGCAGAAGATCTGACCATAGAGCGTATATGTGCTGAGGCGCGGGCGGTTGATCTCGAAAAATTTGCCGTAATGCGCAACGGCGAAGAGATTGCGCGCCCCGAGGATTTCATCAAAGAAGGGGATTTTGTCAAAGAAGAGGGCGATATTTTCGTGATTTTACCCGCAGATTATGAAGATGTGGAAATTGATGTTAATGGTGAAGATAACCCAATGAATGATCCTGCCAATGATCCTGAATGATGATCAGTTGGACCGATATGCCCGTCATATCATCCTGAAACAGGTTGGCGGCGCGGGTCAGAAAAAATTGCTGGGCGCGCGCGTTCTTGTCATTGGGGCCGGCGGGCTTGGCAGTCCGCTCATACTCTATCTGGCGGCGGCGGGCGTCGGAACTATTGGGGTCATTGACGATGACATTGTTGATTTAAGCAATCTTCAGCGGCAAATCATTCATACGACAGATCAGGTCGGACAGTTGAAAACCGATAGTGCCAAAGAGATGATAAAGCGCATAAATCCGGATGTGAATATCATTACTTTTACCGAAAGATTTTCCGAAGGCAACGCCGAAGATATCGTTAAGGGTTATGACATTCTGGCCGATGGCTGCGATAATTTTGACACCCGTTTTCTGGTCAATGATGTCTGTTTGAAGCTTAGAATACCTTTTGTATCCGCGGCCTTAAGCCAATTTGACGGCCAGATCAGCACCTTTAAAGGTTACCTGAGCGATGCGCCATGTTATCGCTGTTTCATCCCGCAGCACCCCGGAAATGTGGGCAATTGCGCCGAAGCCGGCATTTTGGGCGCGGTGGCCGGTGTGCTGGGCAGTCTGCAAGCTGTCGAAATATTGAAAGAACTGCTTGATCTGGGCGACAGCCTGACCGGAAGGCTTTTGTTATATGATGCCCTGAACGCTGTCACGCGCACCATTAAACTGCCCAAAGACCCGGAATGCCCCATATGTAAAAAATAACTTTGGTGCAAAACACAACTTTGATTTAGCCCCAATCTTCCAAAACGCGGTCTGGTGGGTTATGGCCATCGGTGAAGGTTTTAATATTGATCAAGACCTTCTCCCCCATATCATTTCGGCCCTCAWRGGTTGCGGATCCCATATGGGGCAAGGCCACCACATTTGGCATTTCAAGAAACCTCGGGTTTACTGCCGGTTCATTTTCGAATACATCCAGCCCCGCGCCGGCAAGATCCCCGGCGACCAGCATACGGATCAGCGCGCTTTCATCGATCACCTCTCCCCGAGATGTATTGATAACATAAGCATGCTTTTGCATAAGTTTTAAGCGGCGGGCCGATAAAAGATGATAGGTCGCCGGCGTATGGGGGCAATTCACAGAAATAATGTCCATTCGGGCCAGCATCTGATCCAGACTTTCCCAATAGGTGGCTWCCAATTCTTCTTCAGCCGCCGTGCTTATGCGATGGCGGTTATGGTAATGAATAGACAAACCAAAGGCCTTTGCCCTGCGAGCAACCGCTTGACCAATACGGCCCATGCCAACAATACCAAGGCGTTTGCCCCAGATGCGCGAACCTTGCAGGCCCGTTGGCGCCCAGCCTGTCCATTCACCGTCCTGAAGTAATTTAACGCCTTCGATTAGGCGGCGCGGAACAGCCAACAATAGAGCCATGGTCATATCCGCGGTATCCTCGGTCAAAACGCCGGGCGTATTGGTCACGGTGATTCCCCGTTGGCGGGCAGAGGCAAGGTCGATATGATCCACGCCTGCGCCGTAATTGGCAATTAATTTCAATTTGGACGACGCCTGCGCTAAAATCCTGGTATCCAGCCGATCAGTTACGGTTGGCACCAGAATATCAGCCTCCCGAACCGCCTCTGCCATATCAGAAGAGCTAAAGGCTTGATCATCCAGATTAAGGCGAACATTAAATAATTCCATCATCCGTGTTTCAATAATGTCAGGCAGCTTTCGTGTGACAATCACCAGTGGTTTTTTGGCAGACATTCAGAACTCCGATTATTTTTATCTCTTATTTTTATCTCTGGACATAYAAAAAGGCTTGTGGTCACCTTTTCATTCTCTATCATGTTTAGCAGAAATACTTGATAGGTTCAAACCTATCAATCAATATTAACCACAAAAACAAGAAAATATTTGCACATTTTTCATCAGGAGAAACGACAGAATGGCAAAATGGCCCCTGATCTTCATAATGATTTTCACAATGATTCTTGGCACAGCAATATTTCCGATTCAGGCGCAGGAAAATACGTCGCCGGAAGTAATTTTACAAGAAAAAACCATACTCGGCCCATCCGGTTATTTAATACCCCGCTATGTTTCTCTGGCCAAAAATACCGTTAATGTCAGAACCGGCCCCAATGGAAATTACCCGATAATATGGGTGTTCAAGAAAGCCGGACTTCCTGTTAAAGTGATCGCAGAATACAAGGATTGGCGAAAAATAGTTGATTCAGAAGGCGCCCGGGGCTGGGTCTGGGGGCCCTTGGTATCCAGCAAACGCAACGCCTTGATCATCTCAGACCAGCAAGCGTTATTAAAACAGCCCACCATGGGCCAGCCGGTTTCTGTCATCGCCGAAGCCGGCGTTATCGGCAAAATTAAAATATGCCGGGAAGGCTGGTGCAAAATTGACGTGAATGGGTTTAAAGGATGGCTCAGGCAATCCGTGTTTTGGGGAACTTTGCGCGGGGAAGTGCTGAAATAATCGCTCCCGTCAGGCCTGAATATTCCAGGCCTTAGCTATCATCCGAAACATGAATGATCACCTCAACACGGGAAAAAACTTTACCCGGCGGTACATCCGGTAACATATCAATATTTATAACGCCGTCCGGCACATCTTCCAAACGGCCTTCTGCCACCATAAAATAATGGTGATGTTCAGATATATTGGTATCAAAATATGTCCGCCGCGAATCCACAACGACTTCTCGCAGAAGCCCCGCGTCCGTAAACTGATGCAGACAATTATATATGGTGGCCAGAGAAATATTGATATTGGCCTGATGCATTTCCCGATGAAGGCTTTCTGCCGTCACATGCCGGCTTGGCCCTTCCAGTAAAGATTTTGCCAAGGCCATGCGCTGGCGCGTTGGGCGAAGGCCCGCATCCTGCAATTTATGTATGACGCGCGTGAAGGGTCTTTCTATATTCTGACTTTCCATATTCTGGGCTGAGGCCTTGTCATGCATATTCATATCCATCGGTTGAGAAACCCGCAGACCATATTACGCCTTTTTGTCATAATAATAAACAGCCATCATCCATGGGGAAGTTTTTGATTAATCTCCGGTAAGAATCCGGTCAACCAGTTCCTTGACCGTTGGCACAAAGCCATTGCTGAAGAAAGGGTCCGTGGAAAAATTAGCGGCAGAATGGCCGGCAAACATCAGGTTATTTTCCAGCGGGCCGCCGTGGGCAATATCCATCAACGTCTTCTGAATACAGAAACTGCGGGGGTCAGCCCCCCGTCCTGTGGAATATTTTGTATCTGGGTTTTCTGACCAATTAGAGAATTTACATTGGCTGAGGCAGCCCATGCAATCTTTTTGATCCTGACGAATTTCCTGACATTCCGCAAGCGTGGTAAATATCAACGTATCATCCGGCGTTTTCATTGCCTCATTATAGCCGCTGGCAATCCAGCTATCGGCCTTGGGCTTATCTTCCGGTTGCACAAAATATTTWCSKWTYMYARCYTSARTWKMKRMSGMWWMATCWNTSYSWKYKTTWSGRCKWNAAWTYAACCTGCCGWTCMSWRCGGCYYTCYARYKSRCSYAAMARAYKATTWYGMACCGCAGAGGAATAAAAACCTGTCGGGCTGAAACGATGAAGCAGAATGTCGCCTTCTTTGAGTTTGGTCAGGGCATCTTTCCAAATCGTGGGGATCGGGCTTTCTTTCGTCAGCAAAGGCCGCGTTCCATATTGAAAAGCAATGAGGCCAATTTCCGGGTTATTGATCCAATGGGCCCAGTCGCGCAGATACCAAACGCCGCCGGCCATAATAATCGGAACATGTTGAAGACCAAATTTATTCATCATGGTGCGCAGCGCGGCAACACGCGGGTAAGGGTCTTGTGGCTCAAGAGGGTCTTCCGCGTTGGAAAGGCCGTTATGGCCGCCGGCTAGCCACGGGTCTTCATAAACAACGCTGCCGAGCCAATCGCCGTGTTTTTGGTAAGCCCGTTTCCACAAGATGCCAAAAGCTCGGGCAGAAGAAATAATCGGGTGGTAAAAAACTTTGTGTTTTGCGGCTATTTCACTGAGCTTATAGGGCATGCCAGCGCCGCAAGTAACGCCGTGGACAAGCCCCTTGGCTTTGGTTAAAACGCCTTCTAATATCGGTTCTGCGCCGCCCATTTCCCACAAGACATTAATATGAATACGGCCATTTCCGCCGGCCACATCATGCGCCTGTCTGACTTGGGTAAGCCCCCCGTCAATGGCATAATCGATCAATTCCTGATGACGTTCTATTCTTGTTTTGCCGTGATAAATTTGCGGAATAATATTTCCCGCGTCATCAAAACTATCTGCATTCACGCAAGAAACGGTTCCCACCCCGCCTGCGGCGGCCCAAGCGCCTGAGCTTATACCATTTGTTGCCGAAATTCCCTTGCCGCCCTCCACAAGCGGGAGAACTTCTTTTCCTGACATCATTAGCGTATCAAGTAAACTCATAACTGCCGTACCCTACTATTCGCCGGCCCCTATTCCGGCTTGCCTTAAATTTAGGCCGGATGTGTCTTTTTTAATAGGCGCGAAATATCCGCCAATAAAAGAAAGACCGCCACCCGGCCACGATAAAATCAGGCAAAGAGGATTAGTCCTCTTCGCCTTTATTTTCCTGAATATCTTCGCCAGTTTCCTGATTAACCGCGCGGCGGCTCAAACGAACCTTTCCGCGATCATCAATGCCGAGAACCTTGACCTTGATGATGTCACCTTCCTTCACAACGTCGGTGACCTGTTTAACCCGGTGGCCTTCAAGCTCACTGATATGAACCAAACCATCCCGGCTGCCAAGGAAGTTAACAAACGCGCCAAAATCAACGGTTTTAACAACTTTGCCTTCGTAAATCACGCCAACTTCTGGCTCTGCRACRATACCYTGTATCCATTYCATGGCGGCTTCAATGGCAGAAAGATCGGATGAGGAAACTTTAATGGTTCCGTCATCTTCAATATCAACCTTGGCGCCGGTTACTTCACAAATTTCGCGAATAACTTYACCACCTGTGCCGATCACTTCGCGAATTTTTTCGCGGTTGATCTGGATGGTTTCAATACGCGGCGCATGGTCGCTCATTTCTTCGCGCGCACCGGATAAGGCATTGCTCATCTCATCAAGAATATAGGCCCGGCCTTCGGCAGCCTGTTTCAAAGCCACATCCATGATATCCCGTGTAATACCGGTGATCTTGATGTCCATCTGCAATGACGTGATACCTTCAGAGGTTCCGGCCACTTTAAAGTCCATGTCGCCCAAATGATCTTCATCACCCAGAATGTCTGACAAAACAGCGTAATCATCGCCTTCTTTGATCAATCCCATGGCAATACCGGAAACAGGCCGCTTCAATGGTACGCCCGCATCCATCATGGAAAGTGACGCACCGCAAACAGACGCCATAGATGACGAGCCATTGGATTCTGTAATTTCAGAAACCACGCGAATGGTATAAGGGAATTCACCATGATCCGGCAGAACCGCCCGCATCGCCCGCCAGGCCAATTTACCATGACCTGTTTCGCGGCGGCTTGTGCCCATCATGCGGCCAACTTCGCCCACGGAATAGGGGGGGAAATTATAATGAAGCATGAAACGTTCTTTATACGTCCCTGTCAAAGCATCAATGAACTGTTCATCATCACCGGTACCAAGCGTGGTCACAACAGTTGCCTGTGTCTCGCCGCGCGTGAAAAGCGCAGAACCGTGGGTGCGGGGCAGGATGTTCACTTCGGATGCAATGGCCCGTACCTTGTCCAAAGCCCGGCCATCAATACGTTTGCGGGTTTTAATGATGTCGCCGCGAACAATTTTCTGTTCCAGCTTTTTCAATATTTCACTGATCAGGCCAGATAACGCCGGATCATCATCGGCATTCAATTCTGCCTTAACCTGATCCTTCAGCGCGCCGAGCTGCGTTGAACGAACCTGTTTCACAGTTTCGCCGTAAGCATCGCGCAAGCCTTTTTCGGCAAGATTTGCGACCTTTTCGGCCAATTCAGAGTGATCTTCCGGTTCTGGCATTTCGATGGGATCTTTGGCAGCAACTTCGGCAAGCTCAATGATGACATCAATCACCACTTGCATTTGTTCATGGCCGTACATAACCGCGCCAAGCATAATGTCTTCCGAAMGCTCATTGGCTTCTGATTCCACCATCAAAACAGCGTCTCTTGTACCGGCAACAACCAGATCAAGGTCGGATGTTTCCAACTGTTCATACGTCGGGTTCAGAATATATTCACCGTCGATATAACCAACGCGGGCCGCGCCGATCGGACCCATAAACGGCAGGCCGGAAAGGGTTAAGGCGGCACTTGTACCAATCAATGCTGTAATGTCCGGATTATTCTCCAGATCATGTGACATAACGGTCGCGACCRCTTGAGTTTCGTTTTTAAAGCCCTTGACAAAAAGCGGGCGAATGGGGCGGTCAATCAGGCGGCAGGTCAATGTTTCTGCTTCGCCCGGACGGCCTTCGCGTTTAAAAAATCCGCCCGGGATTTTACCGGCAGAATAAGCGCGTTCCTGATAATTTACAGTAAGGGGGAAAAAATCGATGCCCRMWCKTKCWKKWTTSGCCGCWRYMACRGYGSWCAWSMMKKWTGTTTCGCCRTAYGTCRCCATMACRGCRCCAYYKGCYTGACRRGCKATSYKGCCGGTTTCSAGAACCAATGTCCGGCCACCCCAATTAATTTCTTTTCTRTGTATTTCAAACATGTATATGTCTTACCTTAACCTACGGTTTTCGCGCTCTGGCCCGGGCCCATCCCAAGCCAGAGACATTCGAAAACCTTTATGCATAACCCCTATGGTCATACAATTTGCCTCATATTTATAACGAGGTCTATTTACGCAGACCAAGCCGCTTGATCAATGACTGATAGCGTGCTTCGTCTTTTGATTTCAGATAACTGAGCAAACCACGGCGTTTGTTAACAAGCATCARCAGACCCCGGCGTGAATGATTATCTTTTTTATGAGATTTAAARTGTTCCGTCAGGTTGAGAATTCTTGTCGTTAGAATGGCAACCTGTACTTCCGGGGAACCGGTATCGCCTTTTACGGTGGCATAATCGTTAATCAGTTCCTGTTTCTTTTCAGCTGTAATCGACATCATATACTCCTTATCAAAAAATTAAACGTTAAACACCCGTACCGGTATCAGGATCGTTTTTTCAGAGGTGATATCGACGTTACACAGCGCGATTAAACGTGTGCCTGTCATCACCCTGATGATCCCTTGGGGCAGCGGGCTTTCTATTTCAAGCCTCTGTCCATGGGACAAAAGCTCTGCCTGATCTTCTGTAACGGCCAATGCCAAGATGTCGTCCAGCACGGTCACTATGGGAAGAATCCATTCTTCAGGCGGCGCACTATGGCCCAATTCCTCAAGCTTTTCCAGTGAAATCGACTCATTCAAACCAAAWGGCCCGACGCGGGTTCGCCTAAGCTCTGACACAAAGCCCACAGTGCCTAATCTCACGGCTAAATCCCGCGCCAATGAGCGGACGTAAGTGCCTTTCCCGCAAGAAACCCTGAGGCTTGCCTGCTGGCCATCATAAGATAAAAGCTCTAGGGAATAAACATCCACTTCGCGCGGCTTCATGGCCACCTCAATGCCGGCCCGGGCAAGATCATAGGCCCGCCTGCCGTCCACCTTCAAGGCGCTGTAAATTGGCGGAACCTGAGTGATTTTGCCCATAAATTCCGGCAACGCGGCATGAATATCCTTTTCTGCGGGGCGCATATCGCTGGTGCCTGTCACATCACCTTCCCCGTCATCGGTCGTCCGTGCCTCGCCGAAAGTCACCGTAAATTCGTAGGTTTTTCGCGCATCCATAATGAAGGGAATGGTTTTTGTCGCTTCGCCAAAAGCAATGGGTAGAATTCCGGTGGCCAAAGGGTCAAGCGTGCCGCCATGACCAACTTTTTGCGCCTTGGTCAACCACCGGCATTTGCCCACAACTTGTGTTGAGCCCATCCCAAGCGGTTTATCAATGGCCAGCCAGCCGTCAAGCTTGATGCCTTTGCGCTTTCTGCCATTCGGATCGCTCAAAATTCAGTCTTCCTCAGATGCGCCGGGCTCAGATGCATCGGGCTTCTTTGCCAAATCCTGGGCAACATGGGGGCTATTGAGCAATTGCTCAATATGATCCGCCTCGCCAAAACTGCCGTCGCTGGTGAATTTCAGGTTCGGCAGATATTTCATACTCACCATGCCCGATAATTTACCGCGTATGAATTTACGGCACCGGTTTAACCCTGCCACCACATCCTGTTCATTAACGCCGCCAAGCGGCATGACATAAATAGTGGCATTGCGAAGATCGGGGCTACAGCGCACTTCGGTCACAGTAATGGATACCCCGTCAAGGGCGGGATCCCTGATTTCACCGCGTGTGAAAATTTCGGACAGGGCATGCCGGATATTCTCACCGACCCGTAATACCCTGTGGCTTGGCCCCTGATTATTGGGCCCCTGATTATTTTTCAGATCATCAAAATTCAATTTGGACATCTATATATCCTTAAGGGATGACGGCCCCCAAAACAGTCTAAATTATAAAGAACGCTCTATTGTCTCTACTTCGTAACATTCAATGATGTCGTCTTTTTTCAGGTCGTTATAGCTGGCAAAATTCATGCCGCATTCCGTTCCAGACTGCACTTCATTCACATCATCCTTGAAACGACGCAGGGAACCAAGGTCGCCCTCAAAAATCACCACATCATCCCTGAGCAGACGCGCTTTGGCACCTTTACGGATAATACCTTCAAGCACAAGACAACCCGCAGCCTTACCCGTTTTCCCGGCAGAGAAAATATCAAGAATTTTCGCAGAACCCAATATTGTTTCCCGCAATTCCGGGGCCAGCTTGCCAGACATAACGGCCTTGATGTCATCCACAAGGTCATAGATTACAGAATAATAGCGTATTTCGACACCTTCCTGATGGGCCAGCTCGGCGGCCTTGCGGCTTGCACGGACATTAAAGCCCAATATTGGTGCGCCAGACGCGATGGCCAATGTCACATCTGATTCTGATATGCCGCCCACCGCAGAATGCAGGATTTTAGCCTGAACTTCATCAGTATTCATGCTTTCCAGGGCACCCGTAATGGCTTCGCAAGACCCCTGAACGTCGGCCTTGATCACCAGCGGCACAATTTCCGCCTGCTTGCTGTTCAATTTCTCAAACATGGCTTCAAGCGTTGCTTTTGGCGCGGCTTCTTTTTGCAGTTTTTCCCGTCTTTTGCGGAACTCGGAGACTTCGCGGGCTTTGGCTTCTGTGTCCACCACAATGAAACTATCGCCAGACCTTGGCATACCATTAATGCCAAGCACGCCAACGGGAACCGATGGGCCGGCCTTTTTCACATTACGCCCATGGTCATTCAACATGGCCTTGACCCGGCCCCATTCACTGCCACAGACAAATATATCGCCTATTTTCAATGTGCCGCGCTGAATAAGGACTGTGGCAATAGTGCCTTTTCCCTTATCAAGCCGGGCCTCGACCACGGTACCATCGGCATTGCGGTCCTGATTGACTTTCAGGTCAAGCATTTCCGCCTGAAGCTGGATGGCTTCCGCCAATTTGTCCAGATTGGTGCCTTTTAAGGCGGATACTTCCACGTCAAGCACCTCACCGCCCATACTTTCCACAAAAACTTCATGCTGCAGCAGATCCTGACGAACCTTATCGGGGTTTGCCCCCGCCTTATCCATTTTGTTGATAGCCACAATGATAGGGACTTCTGCCGCCTTGGCATGGCTGATGGCTTCTACGGTCTGGGGCATGATACTATCATCGGCCGCCACCACAAGAATCACAATATCCGTGACSCGCGCMCCGCGCGAGCGCATGGCAGAGAAGGCCGCATGGCCCGGTGTATCAAGGAAGGTGACCTTTTCACCATTCGCCATTCGAACCTGATAAGACCCAATATGCTGGGTAATGCCGCCGGCCTCGCCTTTGGTCACAGAAGATTTCCGAAAGGCATCAAGGATGGAGGTTTTACCATGATCAACATGGCCCATCACTGTCACAACCGGGGCGCGCGATACCAGCTCACTATCCGAGTCGTCCGGGCCGGCAAGATCAACTTCCACATCCGCCGCGCTGATCCGCCTGACCTTATGGCCAAATTCTTCCACAATCAGTTCCGCTGTATCCTGGTCTATTTCCAGACTGGCCGTTGCCATCACATCCATTTTCATGAGTGCCCGAATAACATCAACCGTTTTTTCTGTCATACGGTTGGCCAATTCCGCCACCGTAATCACATCCGGAATGATAACCTCGCGGAAGATTTTTTGTTGTATGCCTTGACCGCCTTTACGTTTTTCCTTGGCGCGCGCCCTTTTCAGAGCGGCAAAACTGCGTTGACGTTCCTGAGCCCCGCCAGAGAGCGCTTGCGTCACGGTCAATCGTCCCGTACGCCGCGTTGGCTCGGTCCGGCTTCGCGAAGGCTTAGCCGCAGGACGCTCGCCAGATTTTACATTACCTTCTGCTGCGTGTTTTTTCGCAATCGGTGCTGGTTTGGCTTTTTCTTTTGGTGCCGCAGGAGCTTTCTTGGCTTCCAGCTCTGCTTTCGCGGTTAATTCTGCCTCGATCTTTTTCTTAATTTCGAGATCGGCCTGGAATTTAGCATCATCATGGGCGGATTTTTTGGCTTCCTTAGCGTTCGTTACAGCCYWKTMSTWRYWTRATACANGMYCKYKYRRYRYYCWSSACRGCWTKYMKYWWWGSYGYWWMYMSMYYKAMKTTKSYMYKWTTTTCAGATTCAATATTGGCCAAACCCAAAGCATTRGCGCGGGCCTTCAGTTCACTTTCCGTTAATTGTCGGCCCGTTAATTGCCGGCCCGTTAATTGCCGACCACCTGATGACTGTGGCTTTTTCTTTACCTGCGCAGCGATTGTCTTTTCAGGCACCGCCGCAGATGAGGGAACGGGCGAATTATCAGCCACCGGTGCCTGTTCGCCCGGCTTCAGCATCAGCTTTTTCTTGCGTTGGACAACCACGCCGCCCGGCGCACGCGAACTTGTGGGTACCGCCGCCACGGATGGCTTCAGTTGCAGCGTTTTCCTGCCGGAAACTGATCCGGAAACCGATAATGGTTTTTTTGTATCCTTATCGTCACTCATTCTATATTTGCCTATTCGCCTTACGCTTACTCAAATCAAAAAATCATCACTTTGTTATTATAACATCGCAACACCTTCATACCGAGAAAATTCCTTTATAAAACTTTCCGTCATTCCACCCGGCAGTAATACCACATGAACCGCATTGGGCAAGCCCAATGTCTGTCCTAACTGTTTGCGGGTGAACATATCAATCACCCGAATTTTTTCAAGAACATTCCCCAGACCAGAGCATAATTTACTTCGCCCACCCTCTGCAGCATCTTCTGCTATGATCAAAGCCCGGCACTTATGAGCTTTGAGCTTTGTACGCACCTTTTCAAATCCCGAGACCAATAGTCCCGCGCGATTTACCAGGCCCAAATAATTCAAACATCTCTGCCTGAGCAATTGTTCCACCAGATCCGGCAGATTGTCATCCACCCTGACCTGTATTTTCTGCCCTGCTACCTTAGACTCTGGCTTAGACTTTGGCTTATCCTCTGGCTCTTCAAGCGTCTCAACATCGGCCTGCCCACGGCCAGAAGGCACCAGCCTGGAGGCAGAGGCCCTATGCCCAAAACGGACAAAAATCTTTTTCTTCATGGCACTTTGCAGCACCGCGCGATCTGCCAAAACCCAGCCGCCGCGCCCGGGGAGCTTTCCCGCCACATCCGGAATGACATTTCCGGCAGGATCCAGAACAAAGCGGATCATTTTATGCGCGGGGTATGTCTCGCCTGTTACCAAACATCGTCTTTCCCGCAGCTTTTTACGACGCTGTTTTTGGTCCAATTTTTTTACCCGGCTTCTGGTTTATCTTCTGATTCGACATCTGGCTTTACGTCTTTTGGAGCGTCATCAGCAGCCTCGCCTTCTTCGTCGTCAAACCAGTGGGCSCGGGCSGCCATAATAATCKCATTGGCCTGCTCTTCKSYCAAYCCTGMYSYMCGCAAAATACCRTCTYCCHRRCTGRTCMRYNTSRTCRGCKGCCAGATCACCAAGGTCATCCAGCGTTTTGATGCCGGCTTCGCCGAGCGTTACCATCATGGCAGAGGTAAGGCCTTCGATGGCCGCGATTTCRTCAGAAACCCCCAATTCAACGCGGGHTTTTTCAGATTCAAGCGTCTGGCGTTCCAATGCTTCACGGGCGCGGCTTTGCAGCTCTTCCACCAGATCTGCATCAAAACCCTCAATGCCTGCGAATTCTTCCGGTGCCACATAAGCCACCTCTTCCATATTACGGAAGCCTTCGGCCACCAGCAACAGGGCCAGTGTTTCATCCACATCCAACTGGGCAACAAATAATTCTGTCCGCATCTTGTATTCTGCCTGACGTTTTTCTGACTCGGCGGCTTCGGTCATGATGTCGACTTGCCATTCGCTCAATTGCGAGGCCAGACGAACATTCTGCCCCCGGCGTCCAATGGCCAGACTCAACTGATCTTCGGCCACCACAACATCAATACGTTTTCTGTCTTCATCCAAAACAACTTTGGTCACATCAGCAGGTGCCAAGGCGCTAATAATGAAAGTAGCGGGATCCGGAGACCATTGGATAATATCAATTTTTTCACCGGCAAGCTCATTGACCACCGCCTGTACGCGGCTGCCGCGCATGCCCACGCAAGCCCCCACAGGATCAATGGAGCTATCCGAGCTGCGCACCGCGATTTTTGCCCGGCTTCCCGGGTCACGGGCAACACCAACAATTTCAATAACGCCATCATAAATTTCCGGCACTTCCTGCGWGAAMAGYTTGGCCATRAAWTSAGGATGRGWGCGSGACANGAAAAWTNTGCGGCCCGCGCWGYTCCYGGCGMACATCSRMAATATAAGCMCKGATSCGRTCMCCATTGCGSAWATKYTCGCGCGGSAWSRYCTSATCSCKGCGYAYAAYSGCYTCKSCSYGSCCSASATCAASRATRAYATTGCCRTATTCAACCCGYTTGACSACGCCRTKSAYAATTTCRSMAAYSCGSTCYTKRWAYTCWTCAWACTGGCGYTSRCGYTCWGCWTCRCGCACTTTYTGSACRATRACCTGCTTKGCRKTYTGSGCRGCAAYSCGGCCAAAATCAATGGGCGGCAACTCGTCGGCAAGAAGATCACCAATCACCGCATCTTCKTTTAATTTAAGGGCATCCTCCAGTGTCAATTCAGTCGCATGGTTTTCCACATGCTCGACAACCTCCATAACACGGTAAAGCTTTATATCACCGGTTTTGCGTTCAATATGGGCTTTAATCTCATTTTCCGCCCCATATTTTGACCGCGCCGCCTTTTGAATGGCTTCTTCCAAAGCCTCCAACACGATTTCCTTATCAATGTTTTTTTCCCGTGCAACCGCATCAGCAATTTGCAGTAATTCCATTCTATTTGCACTAACTGCCGTTGTCATACCTTGAACTCCATTCATGCTCGCCCGAGCATATATTCTCAATTCTATCGTTTATGAACCCGCTGCGGATACCGTCGCCAGCAATTCGTCCGTCAATACAAGCTTAGACCGGTAAATATTATTGAAATCCACTTCAAAAACCTCACCGTCCACCTCAATCTTTACCAAATCGCCGCTAATGCCCCTTAATTTTCCGCGAAACCGGCGCCGGCCCGCTTCAGGGACAGACAATTCCAGCTTAATCTCATAACCCGCATAATTTTCAAAATCTTTGCGGCGGGTCAGGGGCCTGTCTATGCCGGGCGTACTTACCTCTAAAACATATTCAGCGGATATAGGGTCTTCCACATCCATAATGACGGAAATTTCCCGGCTCAATTTAGCGCAATCTTCAACCAGCATACTGCCGTCAGGCCGTTCGGCCATAATTTGCAACGTCATTGCCTCACCACGCGCTGAATTTTGCAGCGCGATACGGATAACCTCATAACCCATTGCCTCAGCAATAGGATCGATAATTTTATGTAACATTTCAATCTGTGACGACACAGTATATTTCCACTTTAGCTTTCACCAAACAAAAATGCAGGCCAGAGATCCATTTAAGTGATCCACTTGCCCGCACTCTAAACCTTCAAGTGATTCGGTTGGTATATATATAGTCAAAAAGCAGAGAACTTCAAGCGAATAGTATGATAGGGGGAACTATGCTGTGCGCGGTCGGCGAATAAAGCGCAAATAACTGCTTTTGCATCCCTGTTCCAGCGACTTTCTTTCATAACGGCTTGGCGGCCAGTCTTTTGATCGCGCGCGCCAATCCGCTGGCTTATCGCTGACCCAGTCAAAGTCCTGAGACGACAACATATGCGCCATAATCCAGCGGCAATATTCCATATGATCGGTCCCAATACGAAGCTCTGCGCCATTTTTAAGAATTCGCCCCAAAGCCGCTATATTTCCGGCGCTGACAATACGGCGTTTATGATGGCGGGCCTTTGGCCAGGGATCAGGGAACAAAATAAAGGCCCGGCCAATGGATTTATCCGGCAGGCTGTCCATCATAAGGCGGGCGTCATCTTTGAAAATCCTGATATTTTCAAGGCTGCGCGCTTCGAGCTGATCAACAAGGCTTGAGACACCATTTATAAAAGGCTCGCAACCGATCAAACCAACGGACGGGTTATTCGCCGCCTGAGTCGCCAGATGTTCGCCCTTGCCAAAGCCGACCTCCAACCAATGATCCTGCATTATATTCTTAAAATATTCTTCCGGGGCCGTTATCTCTACAGGCTTCCGGTCCGGCAGAATTATCTCTATTTCTGGCAACCATTTATCCAGCCGCGCCTGACGGGCCGGTGACAGCGCCGCCGCAAGACGCCGCCCATAAACCCGGCTGCCTTTTATATTTTCCAGATCYCGCATATAAATCATATAAGGCCCATAAAGCCCCATGTCCATGCCAAAAGAATACCTAAGAATTACCGTTTAAAAATGAGATTTCAAACGATCTGCCMAATCCAGTTTTTCCCATGAAAAGCCGCCATCCGCATCCGGCGCACGACCAAAATGGCCATAAGCGGCTGTCCGTTCATAAATGGGACGATTAAGGTTGAGATGCTTGCGAATGCCCCGAGGGCTCAAGTCCATCACCTCAAATAATATTTTTTCGAGAACGACAGGATCTATATTGCCTGTCTCATGAAAATCCACATACAGGGATAGCGGGTGGGATACGCCAATGGCATAGGACAATTGTATGGTACAACGATCCGCAAGACCCGCAGCCACAATATTTTTGGCAAGATAACGCGACGCATAGGCCGCAGACCTGTCAACTTTTGTCGGGTCTTTACCAGAAAAAGCGCCGCCGCCATGAGGGGCCGCACCACCGTAAGTATCCACAATAATTTTCCGGCCCGTCAGGCCCGCATCCCCGTCAGGCCCGCCAATAACAAAGTTACCCGTCGGATTGATATAAAGCTCTGCTTCTGGACACATCCAGCCCGCCGGCAGACTTTTTTCAATATGTTCAATGACAATTTCCCGAACCCGTTCCTGCGACACATCGGCGCCGTGCTGGGTGGAAACCACAACAGACGCCGCCCCAACCGGAACGCCATCCTCATATCTCAAGGTTATCTGGCTTTTGGAATCAGGGCCAAGCTCTGTGATGCCGCCGTGCCGGGCTTCTGCCAAGGACTGCAATATGGCATGGGAATAATGCAGGGGCGCCGGCATATAAACATCCGTCTCATTGGTGGCATAACCGAACATAATGCCCTGATCACCTGCCCCTTCGTCTTTATTATCCCCGCTGTCCACCCCCATGGCAATGTCAACGGACTGTCCATGCACATGAACCTCAACAGACATATCCTGCCAGTGAAATCCCTCCTGTTCATAGCCGATATCCTTGACCACCCTGCGGGCCGTCGTCGCCATAGCCTCTGCGTCAATTGAGGACGGGCCCCGCACCTCACCCGCCAGAACAACGCGGTTTGTGGTGGTTAGTGTTTCAACGGCTACGCGTGATTCTGGTTCCGCGCTCAAAAATAAGTCAACGATTGCATCAGAAATACAGTCTGAGACTTTATCGGGATGACCCTCTGATACGGATTCACTGGTAAATAAATAATTTTTTCTGGACATATGTCATTCTCCGGCAATGAAATTCTAAAATTCTACTTGGAACATAACATATCATTTATATAAAGAAACCTTTATATTTAATTAACATCCTTTTATCCTCTTGATAATACCAATGATGAAAATATGTCCCCATAGCCTGTTAAGCCATATAGAACAAAAGCTTGGAACAATCAGTCCCAAGCTTTAAATCATACGAAAAATAATCTGAATTATTAGTTAATGGCGTTTTACGCTATTATAGCGATATCACTTTGAGGATAAATCATCTACGGGAGGTTCCGAATTTGCCCATTCCGGCATGGTCACATGATTTTCCGCAGAAACGCCACTTCGGCTCAAAACAATGGGGATCGTCCGAAACAGGATTTTCAAATCCGTTAAAAAACTGCAATTATCCACATACCAGACATCCAGAATAAATTTCTGGTTCCAGCTGATGGCATTCCTGCCCATGATTTGCGCCCATCCGCTAATGCCGGGGCGAACTTCATGGCGGCGCATTTGTTCAGATGTATAGCGGGATCCATATTCAGCAATGAACGGCCGTGGGCCAATCAAGCTCATGTCCCCAATAAGAACATTCCAGAGTTGCGGCAATTCATCAAGGCTGCAATCCCGAAGCAATTTGCCAAATTTTGTCAAACGATATTCATCGGCCAGAAATGCGCCGTTCTCGTCTGTACAATTGGTCATGCTGCGAAATTTCCAAATGGTAAAAACTTCCCCATTCAGCCCCAGTCTGTCCTGCGTGAATATTATCGGGCTTCCTAATTTGATACGCACCAGAATTGCGACAACAACCRAAACAGGTGATAATAATAATATCAAAGAAATTGCACCGATTAGGTCTAACAGCCTTTTCCAGATATTTTTATACGTTAAGCCCCTCATTTTTTATTCCTCATAGTCGCCATTATCATCGATGCCCTGTTAATAACCCCYTAAGGTTAATGCAGGATTAACAATTTGCAAAAAAACATACAATTTGAAATGCCTTTGCACAAACAACCCCCCAATGACTTAGCCTTTGAAATGCGTGCATTAAAAATCAACCATACACTTCTGAGTCACAGAAAAATTAACTTCTATTAGTGGATTATCATCATCATGATACCATTGCAAGTATAAAAAGTCATTTAGTCCTAATGGACTAGACAGAATGCTCGCACCTGCAGCAAACAATCATCCAGCCTATATTTGTCCCAAAGCTTGACGAATGAGTTCTATGGTCTTTTGTTTGCCATAAAGGGCGATGAAAGATCCCATGCGGGGCCCTTGCTTCTGCCCCAGAAGGATCTCGTATAATGCCCCGAACCAGTCCCTTAAATTTTCATAACCCTGCTGATTTCCGACCGCAAAAACCACATTTTGGTAATCCGCTGCCGGCAGGTGGTCTTCCAGCTTTTCCAGCTCTTCGATCAACATGTCAAGGGCGGCGCGCTCCTGCTGCGTAGGGCTGCGGAATTTCTTATGGGGCTTGACGAAATTTTCGTAATAAACCAGCGCATATCCCACCAATTGGTCAAGCAACGGATCGTCATCCGGGTTGGAGCCTGCGGCGTAATTGCTGATATACCCCCATAATGTCTCCTTGTCTTCCGCATTGCTGGCGCTCACCAGATTTAGCAACAGGGCAAAGGTTACCGGAAGTTTTTGTGCCGGCGGATGGCCATTATGCACATGCCAGACCGGATTGGTTAATTTCGCCTTTTCATCCTGCTTGCTGAAATTCGCCAAATGCGCGATATAATCATCCACCGTTTTTGGGATAATATCAAAATAAAGTTTCCGGGCTTTGCGCGGTGACTGATACATATAGAGCGACAGGCTTTCCGGCGTGCCGTATTTCAACCAGTCTTCCATGGTCAGGCCGTTCCCTTTGGATTTGGAAATTTTTTCGCCATTCTCATCCAAGAATAACTCGTAAGTATATACTTCCGGGGGCTGGCTTCCCATAATTCGCGTAATGGCACTGGATAATTTTACGGATTCCATCAAGTCTTTGCCCGACATTTCATAATCAACCCCAAGGGCGACCCAGCGCATGGCCCAGTCCGCCTTCCATTGCATTTTACAATGACCGCCGGTGACAGGGACTTCCACAAGCTTTTTTGTCTCTTCGTCTAAATATATCACCGTGCCGGCTTCAAGGTTCCGCTCGACAATCGGCACCTGCAAAACAATGCCTGTGCGGGGGCAAATGGGTAGTATCGGGCTATAGGTGGCTTGCCGTTCCGCGCCCAATGTAGGCAGCATCACCTTCATAATTTTATCAAAGGCCCCGAGCATTTTCAGCAGGGTCTCATCCATTTCGCCGCTCTGGTAACATTGGGTGGCGCTTTTAAATTCATAATCAAAGCCAAAATCATCCAGAAATTCGCACAGCCGGGCATTATTGTGATGGGCAAAGCTTTCATGAGTACCAAAAGGATCCGGCACTTTGGTCAGAGGAAGGCCCAAATGTTTTTTCAACATCTCCTGATTTGGCAGATTACTCGGCACTTTGCGGAAACCATCCAAATCATCAGAGAAAGCAATTAATTTTGTCGGAATATCGCTGAGCCGTTGAAAAGCCTGCCGCACCATGGTGGTGCGGGCCACTTCGCCAAAGGTGCCAATATGAGGCAGTCCGCTCGGGCCATAACCGGTTTCAAACAAAATATAGCCTTTATCATTTCCGGATTTCTCCAGACGTTTCAGAATCTTGCGGGCCTCCTGAAAGGGCCAGGCGTTACTCTCCAGAGCTTGTGAGATTAATTCGGATGATGACATAGATTTTGCTTTCTCTTAAAGTTAGGCCTTGATAAAACCCTTTGAAGCTTACGTCAACTCTTGGCTTTACCCGCCGGGATGAATATAGTCCCTAATATATATAAATATTGAGTCTTGCCGCCATATGACCGAACCCTTACCAAGTTTTCCTGATCCGGCAGAGGTTCTGTCACATATGCCGGCTCTTGTCACAGGCCCGCATCACGGTACCATTTTAACGCCGGACGGCGAAGTGGCGGAATATACGATAAAAGACTTGAAAAGACTTGTCCGGGATCAGGCTTTTCTGGTTTGCAACCACAGAATGACATCGCGGCGGCTTGGCAATATATCTTTCCGGTCATTTGATATATTAGAGCTTTTTGCCTTCATCCGGCCCACGGAATTTTGTTTGCCCTTGCCCTTTGGGCTGGCAAAGGGCCTGAATATATCGCACGCGGGGGACAGTCCCGAACAGGATGCCTTGATTATTCTGCAAGCGGCGCAGAAGTTATTTCAAGATCTCTCTTCGCCGGATTATATTTACGCCGAAGCTGTTGCCGCCAATGCGCGGGCGATGGCCGAAGCGGGATGGCCCTGGGGGCCGTTAATATTGGGGGCAATGAGCCAGAATACGAAAGATCAAGACGCCGAAGGTCAGGACTATCAGGTCTGGAACCAACTGCCAGAATGGGAAGAGGGTGCCCCCGTGCCGCCCGCCGGTTTTGATCCTGTTGGTGAGCCGGAAAGTCTGGCACGCTTGGATGATTTACTGGGGCCCGGTGCGGAAGAACGTCAAAATCAAAAGGCCTATACCGCCCTGATTACAAAGGCTTTCGCCCCGCCCGAAAGTCATGACGAGCCCAACTTAATCCTGGCCGAGGCCGGCACGGGCATTGGTAAAACGCTCGGCTATATCGCCCCCGCGAGCCTATGGGCAGAAAAAAATGGCGGCACGGTCTGGCTCAGCACCTATACCAAAAACCTGCAGCGCCAGCTGGATCAGGAATTAAGCCGCCTTTACCCCGACCCCAACATTAAGCGCGAAAAAGTCGTCATCCGTAAAGGCCGCGAGAATTATCTCTGCCTGCTGAATTTACAGGAATTATCTCAAGGGGCCGCGCGGGCGCAAGGGCGTATTCTGCTCGGGCTTGTGTCCCGCTGGGCCAGATRCAGCCGTGACGGGGATATGGTCGGCGGCGATTTCCCCGCATGGCTTGGGGAAATTTTTGGCAATAGTCGGCTGACGCAACTAACGGACCGGCGCGGCGAATGTGTCTATTCCGCTTGTGCTCATTACCGAAAATGCTTCATTGAAAAAAACCAGCGAAAAGCAAWAACGGCCGATCTGGTCATCGCCAATCACGCCCTCGTCATGGTGCAAAGCGCGGCGCGCGCCGGCGACCCGGATTTGCCAAGCCGATATGTTTTTGACGAAGGTCATCATCTTTTTGATGCCGCCGATAGTGCTTTTTCTGCCCACCTGACCGGGCAGGAGGGTCTGGAATTACGCCGATGGATCAGAGGCGCAGAAGAAACGCGGCGGCGCAGCAAGGGATTAAAAGGCCGTCTTGAAGACATGATTACCGATGATGATGAGGCACGAAAAGCATTAGAGCATATTATAACCGCCGCCCGCTGCCTTCCGGCCGAGGGTTGGCATGGCCGTATCATTGATAATAATGCCTTTGGGCCTGCGGAAAAATTCCTCGAACTGGTGCGCCGGCAAATTTTCGCGCGCCATCATGGTTCAGATCAATATCACAGCCTTGAAACGCCCGTAACCCACCCCATTGAAGGGCTTTTAGAGGCGGCAGAGACATTTTATTCTGCCTTGAATGACTTGGCGCAGCCCCTTAAAAAACTATCCGCCCTGCTCTTAAAAAAACTGGATGATGAGACGGCGGATTTGGACAGCAGCATGCGAACCCGTCTCGATTCCGTCTCGCGCACCCTGATACGCCGGGCTGACATTCTGACCGGGGGGTGGATACCCATGCTCAATAGTCTGAAGGGGGATAAGAATGAGAATTTTGTGGACTGGTTCGAGCTGAACCGCATTCAGGGCCGGGAGGTCGATACGGGCATGTATCGTCACTGGGTTGATCCCAGCTTGCCTTTTGCCGAAATTGTCTTAAAGCCGGCCCACGGCGTCGTCATTACGTCGGCTACGCTGCGGGATCGAACGATTGACGTCCAAAATAGTGACCCAACAAATATTGATGTTGAATGGCATGCGGCAGAGGTGCGAACCGGCGGCGCCCATATGATCAATACCCCGCGCCGGCAAAGCCTGAAATCACCCTTTAATTATGCCGCGCAAAGCCGGATATTCATTGTCAATGACATGAACAAAGGCAGCCTTGATCAGTTGGCCGCCGCCTACCGCGAGCTTATTATGGCCGCCAGCGGCGGGACGCTGGG
>NVVM01000115.1 GCA_002402225.1 Alphaproteobacteria bacterium | reverse complement strand
GAAATAAGAAATTAATTCTTCTGAGGATGTAGCTCGGAAGGAATCGGTAACAAATTTTTGAATTACTTCAAAATCACGCATATCTACCCATTTACGACTTGTAAATTATTTAGTTTAATGTTTACCATTAAAACCATCTGTAAAAATAATATACTGAAAAAGATGATATGTCCAAAGGGAACTTTGGGTTCATTCCGGCAGTGCCTGAGTCTTTAACATTAAAAAGAGTGCTGGAAATTATGGGGACTTACCACGCGCGGCCTGGGTTATTCCCATTCGATGGTGCCGGGGGGTTTTGAGGTGACGTCATAGACGATGCGGTTAATGCCGCAAAAACAAAGTTTGTCCGAAAGAATTGATTGTTTATACTTTAATATTAATGGGTTAAATATCTTTGATAGCAAAAATAAAAATCAAATGACTCTGACACCAATGATTATGTGACACCATTAATGTGGAATAATTCACCATAGGCATAATATCTATCTCCTAAAATTATGTGTGACTGAAAATGTCGTCTTTTTGGAGGGCGTTCAAGATTCTGTGTCAGGTTAAACATTCAGATGTCCAGTACTTCATCTAAACGCCCGTCAAAATATATAGCCAATTGCGACAATGTCAAATTCCAGTTCTGGATCGGCATTGTCCATTTTTTTGTCATATTCTGGATGCCGACGAACAACAGCTTCATCAGGCTATTTTCATTGGGGAACGCGCCCTTGGTTTTGGTCAGTTTACGAAACTGGCGATGGACGGCTTCCACGGCATTGGTGGTGTAAATCACTTTGCGGATCGGTTCGGGATATTTGAAGTAAACCGACAGATTATGCCATTTATTGCGCCAGGACCTGATCACAATGGGGTATTGCTTGCCCCACTTGGCGTCCAGTTCATCAAGGGCAATCTCAGCGGCTTCTTTAGATACAGCCCGATAAACCGGCTTTAGATCCGCCATAAAGGCCTTCTGGTTTTTGGAGGCCACATACTTCATACTGTTACGGATCTGATGAATGATGCAGAGCTGAACCTCTGTATCAGGGAATATACTGTTAATGGCATCCGGAAAGCCGCTCAGGCCGTCAACACTGGCGATCAGGATATCCTTGACCCCGCGATTGCTGATATCCGTCAGGATGGAAAGCCAGAAGTTGGCCCCCTCACTTTCTGATAGGTAAAGGCCTAATATTTCCTTGGTGCCATCCAGCCGGAGGCCCAGCACCGTGTAGACGGCTTTTCCTCTGTATGTGCCGGATTCCCTGACCTTATAATGGATGGCATCCAGCCAGACAAACGGATAATGGCTTTCCAGAGGGCGCTGTTGCCATTCCTTCAGCCGGGGGATAATCTTGTCGGTGACGGCATTGATCGTGGCACTGGATATATCAATGCCATACAATTCGCCGATATGACCGGATATATCCCGGTAGCTGGAGCCGAGGGCATAGAGTGACAGGACTTTACGCTCAATCTCATCGGTAAGATGGGTTTGATGTTTCCTGATCAACTGTGGCTCAAATGTACCGGTTCGGTCACGGGGTGTCGCCAGTTCAAAGCTGCCAGAGGTGGATTTTATGGTCTTTGTCGAGCTGCCATTCTTGCGATTGGAAGTCTCTTCATTTGCAATATGAGTTTCCAGTTCAGCAGCCAGAGCTGCTTCCGTCAGTTGCTTTATCAAGGGTGTTAGAATACCGTCCTTACCAGATAAAGGCTTGCCAGCCTGCAAGGATTTAAGGGCATCATTAAAATTAAATTCTGTTTCGGTCATAATAAGTCATTCCTTTTTTATACAGTTTACTGGAATGACACAGAATTTTGAACACTACCCCCCATTTCTCATCAAAGGCCTCAAGTTGGCCTCAGATTTAGCTAGATTTCCTCCTGTCCCCAGATTTCGTCACATTAAATTGAGGGAAATCCAATTTCTTAAGTATTACGCTGTATTATATTTGATCTGAATGAGGAAACATCGATATTACGTCACAAGTATACTGGATATGACCATGATGAAAATAACCGTAAAAACTATCCTGCTACTTCTCAGCGGTTTATTTTTGGCCTCTTGCGGTTCCGCACCGGGCGGAAATACACCTGTTATAACGGGCCCGGGCACCGCACCAACCCCCCAGCCAATAGATTATAATACCATAGAATATCGCAATAATTATGGTTTACCACTGATAAATGCTATTTCTGCCTATGAGAATGGCGCAACGGGTGAAGGCATTACCGTCGCGGTCATAGACTCCGGTATTGATATTGACCATTCACAAATCCAGGCCAATATTAATTCTGACAGCACAAATATTGTCACAGGGAACAAAGCTGACCTGAATGATATTGATGGCCGGGGGACGGCGGTCGCAGGTATAATTGCCGCCATCCGTGATCCGGAAAATAATAGCAACAGCAATCTCCACGGCGTTGCCTTTGATGCCAAAATCATGGCACTCAATACAGCATCCGTCGGCAGCTGCGGCAGCGTTAATGGCTGTTCATTTGCTGATGATGATATTGCCGCCGCACTTGATTACGCGCGCCTTCGCGATGTCAAAATTGTTAATATCAGCCTGAGTAACAATGGTTTGATTTCCTCTGCCCTGATTGATGCCTACAAGCAGGCAGTGGCTGCCGGCATGGTCATTATACTTGCCGCGGGTGACAGAGAGGGCGCGGATACAGATGGAACGGTAGCCCAACCGGAAAATTCGGCTTCTGTGGCTTGGGCTGACTGGGCAAATGGGCAAATCATCGTGGCCGGCGCCGTCGGACAATCTTCTATCATAACGGCCCTCAGTCATCGCGCGGGCAGCGTTGCCAGAAATGTATTCCTGGTCGCAGCTGGGGAACGTGTTCCCTCGCTTGGGGCCAATGGCACTTTCCTTTCCTGGGATGGCACGGCCTTTTCCACGCCATATATTTCCGGCGCGGTGGCTTTGCTTATGGAGGCATTTCCCAGTTTAACAGCAAATCAGGTGGTTGATCTGCTCTTTAACTCCGCGACGGATCTTGGCGCTATCGGCGCGGATGTGATCTATGGCCGGGGTCTGGTTAATCTGGAGGAGGCCTTCAAACCTCAGGGCACCACATCCATTGCAGTAAAAACCCCTGCGGGCGAAACAAAGGTCGTGGCCATGACGGGCAGCGCCCTTCTGGGCGGAGAAGCTTTTGGCGGATTTGCAGGTTTGTCCACGGCCCTGAGTGACAGTATGATGCTGGACGGCTATGGTCGCTCAT
The DNA here is from genome assembly GCA_002402225.1 of Alphaproteobacteria bacterium. Lineage (GTDB taxonomy): Bacteria > Pseudomonadota > Alphaproteobacteria > Sphingomonadales > Emcibacteraceae > Paremcibacter. The sequence continues at coordinate 1,884 of NVVM01000115.1, read as the reverse complement.
TCAGGATTGATCTTGGCCAAAGAATCTYCAATCAAAATCAAACCATACAGCTTGAATCACYGATCGGTTCCACAAGAGGTTATAAAACATCATCACTGCCGTTTTCCTCATCCGGACAGGTTAAAATTTCCTGGATTGAGGACTGGCGTTTTCAGGAAGTGGACAAGCGGTATTTCTCTCATCAGGGTACAGTCCGGAGCCGTGACTTACGGACAAAACTGAACCTGTCTCTTGCCCCCGATAGGGCGATTACAATAGCCCAGGGACTTTCCATGAAGGAAGCCATGGAAGATTATGATCAAAATGAGTTCCTTACCATCGGAAAAGAAGATTTTATGGCCTTGATCGGCAGAGGCGACAGCCAAAGTACCGTTATAAATCAGAATCTGGGCACCAAAAGCCGTATTACGCTGGCCATGGCCCGCAGCGGGCGTGAGTGGCAACAATATAATATGAAAGCGGATAATTATATCATGGTCGCGCGTATGGATCATCGCCTTTCACTACCCATAAAATTAGGCCTCGACCTTGGCGTGATGACGGAAAGGGGCAGTGTTCTGGGTAGCATGTCCTCGGGGGCCATCTCGCTGGGCAAGGGGGCAACCACAACATTTSTCAACGCACGCTTTGACTGGGCACTTGGCCGAAAGATCACATTATTCACCCGCGCATCATACGGCGTGACCGATGTCAAGGCAGCCGATTTAAGTCTCGTGCAAAATATTACCAATCTGACATCCACCAGCTTTTCCATAGGACTAACTGGACATTCTCTGTTCCAGAGAGGCGACAGATTAAGTTTTGCTGTGAGCCAGCCCTTAAGGGTGATGGGCGGACAGGCGAATATCGCCTATGTCACGAGCCGGGATTATCAGGCCAATATATTGTCCTTCATCAACCGCAACATATCACTTGCTCCGGATGGACGGGAAATTGACTTTGAACTGGCTTACCGTATGGCAGATATTTTCGGCGCAAGTGTGGATCTAAATATCCTGCATCAGATCAATCCAGATCACAATGCGAGAAACCCCGATAATACAGGAATTCTCATCCGGCTTGGCTCTGCATTCTAGAGCATTCTGCGCTTAGAGCATTCTGCGCTTAGAGCATTCTGCGCTTAGAGCATTCTGCGCTTAGAGCATTCTGCGCTTAGAGCATTCTGCGCTTAGATACGCCGCATCGCATTGCTAAACCCACCTTGCCATGACGTAAAATAATCCCGGTCAAATGGCCGTATCTAAGCGCAGAGTGCTCTAGAGCAATGTCCTAATTGCATATATTAGAGCCGGTTTCTTTTTTGGCCAGATACATTTTGCCATCGGCTATTTTAATGAGTTCCTGACTGTCCACATGTTTATGCGGGGAGGCTTCGGAGATGCCGATGCTAAGGGTATATTCGGGATATACTTCATTGAAGGCCTTGATTAATCTCTGGCATATTATTTCGGCATCCTCATTGGCGCAGTCCGGTAATATCAGACAGAATTCATCACCGCCATAACGGCATGGGATATCAACTTCTCTGACAATTTTCTTCATGATTTTGCCAATATATTTCAAGACATCGTCGCCTTCAATATGACCGAATTTATCATTTATTGCCTTGAAATTGTCGATGCCGAAATAAACGAAAGACAATACTGTTTGCCGCCTGTGAGATACACTGAGCTCTCTTCTGAGAAGCTCTTGCATGGCTCTTTGGTTATAGATACGCCATATTCGTGCTGAGCTTCTTCATTTGAACACCAAGGATCAAAAATATCAGGCTGAATATTATATTCTTTTAGCTCATTTACTATATCGACAACTTTGGTGTTGCGTAAGTCAGGGCAATTTTCTTTAAAGGTAAACCCCATGACTAAAACATTTGCACTATCTACT